>CAYYDL010000672.1:0-1768 GCA_964470545.1 uncultured Hyphomicrobium sp.
CGCTTCGACCAGCCCGTCGAGTTCGGGCCGTATCGAAATCTGGCAGGAGAGTCTGGAGTTGGGCCGCTTCTGCTCCAGGAAATCGATGAGATCCTGTTCGTCCTGTGTCGCCGAAGACAGGCGGGCTAGCCACTCTTCGTCAACGAAGACGTGGCACGTGCCGCACGCACAGCCACCGCCGCACACCGCCTCGATGCCTCTAATGCCGTGACACCTAGCCGCGTCCATCACCGATTGGCCGATCTCGGCCTCGATTGTTTCGGCAATGCCATCATGAGAAACAAAAGTTATTCGCGTCATAATAAGGGTCAGTCGCTGGTGGTCAGATCAGTGCCGTCAGGCATCGTCCCCGTCGAGTGAAATCTCGTCGGGACCGTAAGGCTCGTCGCGCAAGCGCAGCGCTTCCTTGTGTCCGGCCGTGCGCGAAGTCGCCATGTAGTTCTTGAACGCAGTCGACAAATGGGCACGCGCATCGTTCTCTGCCGCCATCCGCTGCAATGTGCTAAAACCCATCAATTCTAGCCCGAGATTGACGATGCGCTTTTGTGCCGCCGCCAGATCGGGTTCAAGAATCGCCAGCCGCCGCGCCAGCTTCTCGACAACCTGCTCGAGCTTTTCTGCCGGGACGGACTTGAGCGCCAAGCCGATCTTGGCCGCGTCTTTGCCGCGGATCACATCGCCGGTCAACAGGAAACGCTTCGCCCATTGCGGTCCGACGTGGTAGAGCCACATATGATTGCCCGGCGAGCCCAAGGCGCGGGTGGCGGGAAAGCCGATGCGGGCATCGTTGGCGACAATGATGAAATCGCACATGAGCGCGATGTCGGTACCCACCGCCAAGCAATTACCCTGCACCTTGGCGATTATCGGCTTGTGCGCCTGATGCAGCGCCAAGCGCATTTCCGAACGCCGCTCTACTCCCCAGGCATCGTCGTCGAAATTCTCGCTGGCGCGATAATCTTTGAGGTCATAGCCCAACTGATCGAGCTTAGGGGCGCCCGAGATATCAGCGCCGGAACAGAAATCCTTGCCCCGTCCGCCGATCACAATAACGCGGACGGTTTTCAGATCGTCGGCTTCCTTGATAGCGGAGTGGAACTCCCGCAACGCCACCATGCTGAGCGCATTACGCTTTTCAGGGCGGTTGAAGGTGATATAGGCGATCCAGTCGCGGACCTCGAAAGTCAGATGCTCCGGCGCTGCCTCAAGCCACTTACCCATTTTCTTGGACCTCACTAAGTCATTTCGTTGTCTATAAAACAATGCTTCTCAAACGCCCGGCACAGACTCTGGCCAATTTCCAAACATTTGAGCCCCGACGGCAGCAATGCCAGCAGTTTCCGCCCGCCGTATTTTTTTCCGCCTTACGTGCCAGCATCCGGTCGATCCTCAATTCGCGGATATTGTGGCGATTTTTCGTCTCGGATCTTCAAACCAAATTACTCAACCTCTGGTTGCCTCTAAATTGCAGAGAAGTCCCGATCGCGTCAAATATCATCAGCGTGCGGATCAAGATTGAATTCATATGAATCCCGACCCTCTGCGGCAAATCATATCGATTTGGCTGCGCACCTAATCCCGTAGTAGAGAGTATTGGATAGGTCGCGGAACAGGGTGCAGAATCATTAAGCTGGTGCCCAGAGGGGCATGAGCATAGATTAGAGCGAGGAGTGTTCCGGGTGAAATTGATTTGGTCCGGGCGGAATCCTGCGGCGTCATCCTTAATGATTTGTGCAAATTGCCCGCCGGCTGGGGAGACCAATGAGAC
>CAYYDL010000673.1:0-5179 GCA_964470545.1 uncultured Hyphomicrobium sp.
ACCCGTCTGCCACTCCCCTTGCGGGGCGTTCGACTTGCATGTGTTAGGCCTGCCGCCAGCGTTCGTTCTGAGCCAGGATCAAACTCTCAAGTTGAAAGATTTGATTCTGGTTTTTTGGCTTGGAAGTTAATCCAAGGAATCATCTGCGTAACGGGCACCTTCACAACATGATTTCCGCTCCGGTTTCCCGAAACGTCATCACGGTGATGGTATTGAAACGCAGAGTTCTCCAGAGTCTGTTTTGATCTCGATCTCGCGACCGAAATCCGCCAGGACCCCGCCGTCTGCGTTTCCCTTCCTTCAAATTCAATTGTCAAAGAGCAAATTCGAGAACACAAACCCATCCGGCGGCGTACCACCAGATTTTTCGAGACAACGAGATCCCCTACCGGTAAGCCCCGGTTAGGAACCACAGAGTTTCGAGAGTTTAATGCCCTGAAAGGGCGGCGAAGCAGTGCGTGCCCGCCAACGAGGTCCCTTTAAACAACATCCCGATCCCGGTGTCAACACTCGTTTTAAAAAATCTTTGCAGTTCGCGTCATCGGCCCCAGGGAGCAATAAAATCAAAGATATTCAGTAGATTGCTGGACCTACGCCGGGGCTGCAGCCTGTGGATAATTTCGCCGGGCGCCATTTGCCGGCCTGCCTTGAACCCGCCCCGATTGTTTCACACCCTGTAACGGGCGTGTTGCCGTGTCGCCGGCCAGAGTATTCTGCCGGCATTCGGAAAATGCGCCATCTTTTCGAACGTTCAGCTACGTGCCGGGCCGCGTTTGCAGGTGCGCGGTCCACCCAAACAGAGGGCACGCTTCCGCTGGCCGAACGGCGTTAGAGATGGTCTTGCAGGGCTGTGGGGGAGCTACTGCGCGTGCTTCAAACACGGAAAAAGGCATCGACTGCCAAAGAGGGCGTGTATGCGCTCGAGGACGAGGCGCGCCTTTTGCCTGCAAACGCTTACGGCGGCCGTGGCGGCAGCTTTTTTCAGCACATTTACGAAGCGGAGACCCAATCCGAGCCGCGCGCGGGAGGCCGTTTCCGATGGATCTTAAGCACGTGCCTCGCTGCCGCGATTGGCGCGATCGCGATCCTCGTGGTTGTTTACGGTTCATCGGACAGCGATCATTTGAATGACGGCCTGCTTCCCGCGCTCAAAAGCATTGGCGAGGGTGCGCTCGTCCCCGAAGTTACTCTCACGCCGAAGAATGCCGATGGGCTGAAATGGATCATGCCCAAATCGGATCGTCTTCAACTCACGACCGGCGCACTTTCGACCCGCTATATCATCCATGAGTCCTCGAAAAGCCGCCGCGACAGCCGCGAATACGTGCGCCAAAAGCCCTATGCCCGCATCGTCGCGCGCCTGGCACCGGTCCCCCCCGACAAAAAGGTCGATATTCCAACCTTCAATCCATTCAAGCTCTATGGAAGCGGCCAGCCTTCCGAGGTTGGCGAAGATGCCGACGAAAATGCGGGAAGCGGCTTGTCGCGCTCGGACGTGTCGACCAAGGTCGTCGAGCTTCTCGGCGGCATCCTGCCCGAGGAGGACGGTCAGGAACTCGACACCCAAGAGGTCCAGGACATCGTCGAGCGCAGCGCTTCCGGCGGAAGTGATTTCATGGGCGACGGCTCGGGCGCACCCCTCGATGGCGTTGCCTCCTCCGGGCCTGCGGTACCGGTGCCGGACGGGGATTCCTCATGGCAGCCGAAAGCGGCGACGACGGATCATCTGAACACGACTGACATCTATAAGACTACCGATCCCGCCGACGATCCGACTGATGATTTCGAAGGCGGCAAGGTCATCGTCGTCAGCGTCGGCCCGCAGGACACGCTGGCTAAAATCCTTGCCAAAGCCGGCGCGCCCGAATGGGACGTCCACAGCATGATCGAAGCGGGACATAGCATTTTCCCGGAAAACGGCCTCGCTCCGGGGCAAGAAGTTCGCATCACACTCGTGCCGTCGCTGTCCGACCCGAGCAAGATGGAGCCCGCGCGCTACTCGATCTTCTCCGACGGCCATGAGCATCTGGTTACCGTTAGCCGCAGCGCCGCCGGCGAGTTCGTAGGCTCGGCAAAACCACCATTCGACGAAGAGCTGCAGCGTGTTGCGAACGGCGATGATGACCCGCAGAATGCCACCCTGTATTCTGCCGTCTATTACGCCGGCCTTACCCAGCATATTCCGGCGGACGAGATCCAAAAAATTCTAAGTATCAACGCCTACGACACCGATTTCCGCCGTCGCGTGCGCCCCGGCGACACGCTCGAGATGTTCTTCGACATGAAGGACGATCAGTCGATGGAGGGACCTCCGGGCGAGTTGCTCTACACCGCAATTTCGAGCGGTGGCGCCGTCTATAAATTCTATCGCTTCCGCTCTTCCGACGGCGTCATCGACTACTACGATGATGACGGCAACGACTCGCGGAAGTTTCTCATCCGCAAGCCCGTCCGTGGCGAAGATGTGCGTTTGACGTCGGGATTCGGCATTCGCTTCCATCCGCTCCTCAATACCAGGAAAATGCACACCGGCGTCGATTGGGCCTGTGCCTATGGAACACCGATCATTGCGGCGGGCAACGGCACGATCGAGGAAGAGGGCCACAAAGGCTATTACGGCAATTACATCCGAATTCGCCACGCCAATGGCTATCAGACCGCCTATGGTCACATGAGCCGTTTCGGAAAATTTCACGTCGGCGACAGGGTCCGCCAAGGCGACGTCATCGGTTTTGTAGGATCGACGGGTTTGTCATCCGGCCCCCACGTACATTTCGAGGTCTTGGTCAACAACCGGTTCGTCGATCCGATGTCGATTCAGGTCCCGCATGAGCGGAAGCTCGAAGGCAAGGACCTCGCCGAGTTCCAAAAGGAACGCGCACGCATCGAAGAGCTCATGCGCCGCGCCCCCGTCATGACCGCCAACAAATAGCCATTCGAAAAAGTGCTCCCGAGGCGGGGACGCCATTCATTGTCATTTCGCACGGCGGAATGAATCCCCGTCCTTGTTCCGGTGTCCTAAGCCGCGCATCTTTGACGCCGCCGCTGCACTGACGGCGGTTCACCGGGCCGTGCGCAAAAATCTCGCCCTAAGAGAAGGATCAGACGATGACCGACACAGTGACGACGAAGGACGGCGTGAAGATCTTCTTCAAGGATTGGGGTCCGAAAGACGCCCAGCCCATCGTCTTCCACCACGGCTGGCCGCTCTCGTCCGATGACTGGGACGCCCAGATGCTGTTTTTCCTGAAGGAAGGCTATCGCGTCGTCGCCAGCGACCGTCGCGGCCACGGACGTTCCGAGCAAGTGAGCGAGGGACACGACATGGACCACTACGCCGCGGATGTTTCTGCTGTCGTCGAACATCTCGATCTGCGCAACGCCGTACATATTGGACACTCGACGGGAGGCGGCCAGGTTGCACGCTACGTCGCCAAGTTCGGTCAGCCGCAGGGTCGCGTCGCCAAGGCGGTCCTCGTCAGTTCCGTTCCGCCGTTGATGCTGAAAACCGCAAGCAATCCTGGGGGCACCCCGATCGAAGTGTTCGATGGCTTCCGCGCCGCGCTTGCCGCCAATCGCGCCCAGTTCTACATCGACGTCGCCTCCGGGCCATTTTACGGCTTCAACCGCGACGGCGCGAAAGTTTCCCAGGGCGTGATCGACAATTGGTGGCGTCAGGGCATGATGGGCAGCGCCAAGGCCCATTACGAAGGCATCAAAGCTTTCTCCGAGACTGACCAGACCGAAGATTTAAAGGCGATCACGGTACCGACACTGGTGACACAGGGCGATGACGATCAGATCGTCCCCTATAAGGACGCTTCTCTTTTGTCGGTGAAGCTTTTGAAGAACGGGACGCTCAAGATCTATGAAGGATATCCGCACGGAATGCTGACGACCCATGCTGATGTGCTCAATCCGGATTTGCTCGCATTTGTAAAAAGCTGATCGCCGTTTGCGCAACGGGCCAGGTCGGCGGACGAACCGGTTGCGCAAATCAACACTGCAGGGCGGGCACTATCGAGCACGCCAATTGCGGAATGTCTTCGGAACCATTTGTGAAAGTTTGGATTCTATTCTGCAGCGCGCGATCAAAATTCGAATCGCAAATGATGCTATAGAGGTCACCACGTCCGCGGGGGGACGATCACGAGGGAGCAGACCATGAGAAAATTCGCAGGATATCTTGTCGTCGCCGCCGGACTTGTGCTTGCACCCGTAGCCGCTAACGCTGGCGAACGCCTGACCGACGGTGCGTTGGGCGGCCTCGCGGGAGCCGTCGCATTCGGCCCCGTCGGCTTGGTTGCCGGAGGAATCATCGGCTATACTGCGGGACCGCATATCGCGTGTAAGATCGGTGCCAAGCGCTGCTATCGTCGCGCTCGCTACCGGCGCTACCGCGATCGTCCAAGCCGGTAGCTGAACGCTTGCCGTAACAACGAAAGAGCCGGGTCCTCAGGATTTGCCCGGCTTCTTTTTTGTGTCGTTCTTCAAGTAAGCGATGATTTTCGCCCGCGCCTTGGCGTCCTGCAATCCGGAAAAGATAGCGCCCATATTGTTTCCAGGGACGACGGCATTTGGATTCGTGATCCAGGCATTGAGATTCTTTTCAGTCCAGGTAATGCCGGAATCTTTCAGGGCCTCTGAATAGCCGAAATTCGGAATCGATCCCGCTTTTCGCCCGACAACACCATAAAGCGAGGGACCAAGGCGATTGTCGCCTTTATCGGCCGAATGACATTCTCGGCAATGGTCGTTGAACGCGATCTCGGGATCGTCGTCGGAGATCCCCTGCGCCAGGACTGCCGCGGTCGTGAGCACTAGTCCGCCAGTCGCCGTCAAAGCGGCAATTACGATCGCCGAGTGGAGAGAGAGAGAGGAAAAGCGGTTTTTCATGACACAAGAGAAGCCTTGGTTGTTTCACCATCCGCCAAAACGTAAGTGGCACCGATCGGGTTGCAACGCACCGACGACCTTACAAATAAGAGAGAAATGATGAACAGTATGTGTCACGGTGAAGGTTCGCGTGTCTCCAGCACGAAATTATCGGGCGAATAAGAAATTTCGTGCAAATCGCGGTCTTCCTCTACGACAAACTACGTCGGTCCCTTGTCCACTCCACAGATACAAATCGGACCCGTTAATTCCCTCTGGGCCACCAATCCTGTTAAGGACTTTC
>CAYYDL010000674.1:0-4474 GCA_964470545.1 uncultured Hyphomicrobium sp.
TTTTGACCCAAAGCGGACATCGACACGTACCATTGAGTCCGCAAGTTCTGGGAGCGGCCGAACGGGCGTTATACCGAGAGGCTTACAGGTCAAAAAAGTCGAACTCACAGTGCGAACAATTTCGCTTTATCGATTTGTTGCTCAAGCATAAGCGTTCGAGGCGGCTCAAGTAATAAAGGAAAACCGATGCGCCCGATCATGGCCGAACCTTGGGCCTTCAAAAATGCAATGCGAAGGCATGCGGCTTCCGTAACACTTATCGCTGTCGGATTACCTCCGGATCGCGCGGGGCTTACGGCAACGTCGGTTTGTTCGCTAACCGCTGAACCTCCTCAACTTCTCGTATGTCTCAACGGAAATTCACGGACGGCACAACGTCTCCAAGAAGAGCGTCTGTTCTCCGTCAACATTCTAGGAGATCGGCACCGAGAACTCGCCGAGCGATTTTCCAGCGCGCACGCGATCTCAAGCGAAGACAAATTCCGCTCAGGTGAATGGAGCCCTGGGCCGGCCGGAACACCCTTACTGATTGACGCCGTTGCCTCTTTCGAGTGTGAGTTGGCGTCGTCCTATCCCGTCGATACTCACATCATCCTTATCGGGCGCGTCCTCAATCTCCACGCCAAAAGTGATGCCAGCGCACTGATATATCGGGACGGCAGGTACGGCGGGTGGACCGCACTTTCGGCACCGGCCAAAGGCGCCGCGATCGAAGCGTAGTGCGGTTCGATCTCCGGTCGGTTCACCGCGAGCCCGCGCCTATTGGCGTTCCTCAGCGAGCGGGCTCGATAGCCCTCAGCCGAGGCGTGCGCAGATATCGTGCAGAGCGCGAGAGAATAGGGCACCCGACAATACAAAATTGTTCCATTTAACCTGTCAAAAATTTCGTTTTACGCATTTAGCCCTCCCTCCTAGCCTATCATAGCAAACGACTTCTCTTCGGCTTAGGTGAGATTGAATGGACAAGGCGCTAGCAGTCCCGGCATACGACAAGGCCAAGCGTGGCACGTGGACCAACTGGTATGGGAATCAAAGCTGCAGCGCCTTCGTGATCGATGCTGAATCCGAAGACGATATCATCGACGCGGTTTTGTTCGCCAAAAAGAATGGCCTGAAAGTTCGTGTCGCCGGGACGGGGCACTCTAACGTCCCTCTCATTCCGAACCAAGGTGTGGTCATAGTCACCGATAAATTGAAAGGAGTGGCCGCCCACGATTCGGAAAACAATCTGGTTACTCTGTGGGGCGGGACCAAAATCCACGACATGGGGGATGCGCTGTGGGAGCTTGGACTTGGGCTCACCAACCAGGGTGATATCGATACGCAAAGCATCGCTGGCGCAGTATCGACCGGCACGCATGGAACTGGCATTTCGCTCAAAAACCTCTCATCCATGGTCGAAACCCTTCGGGTCGTCAACGCGTCCGCGGATATCCATACCTTCGACGGGAGCGACGAATATCAGATGAGGGCAGCACGCGTTTCACTCGGCCTTCTCGGCGTCGTTACTCAAGTCACCATGAAGGTCACCAAAGCCTACCATCTTCACGAGTGGGTCGGCGTTATGCCCTACGAGGCCGCCGCGGAGATCGAAGACGAAATGAATCAGAGATTCCGGCATTTCGGTTACTTCTGGTGTTCCACTCGCGCTTCCGCGAAGTGGCTCGGATTAAATACAGAGCAGCAGACGGAGCGCTTCGACGATAGTGCTTACGTCCGCATCTTCGATCCAAATCCCATCGACGTCGGAGAACTCGCCAAGTACGAATACAGTCGTCGTTACGATCGAAGCTATCGCATCTATCCGGAAGTCTACACGCCGGACTTTCATGAGATGGAGTACATGATACCGTACGAGCAACGCGCGGAGTGCTTTCAAGAGTTACGCGCGACGCTACGTGATCAATTCAATTTTCTCACTATTCCTGCGGAGATGCGTGTTACCGCTGGTGACGAAAATTATATGTCGGAATATTTTGGCGGCGTGCGCGGCGCAATCTCGGTATCAGGACGAATGCATAAGGAAGATATCGATTTCTTCCGTGGCTGCGACCGCATCTTCGCAAAATACGACGGCCGCTCGCACTGGGGGAAAATCCACTTTCTGGATCGGGAGAGATTGCAGCAAGTCTATCCACGTCACGCCGACTTTGTGGCCGTCAGGCGCAAAGTCGATCCCGATAATCTGTTTCTCAATGATTATCTAGGGCCGTTGTTCGGCTAGCTCCCGGCTGTTTTCCTAGCTCTTAGCAACGCACATCACATTGAATGCGCGATAACACGTGCAAACAAGGAGCCTTGGCCAACATTATGAAATCAAGATCCGAGTGGAGCGATGCCGCTGCGGCACTGCGGACAGAAAATCGCTCATTCGTCGGCGGAACATATGTTTCAGTGCCGGATGGTCAAACCGTCGAGCACATAAGTCCAATCACAGGATGTCCGCAGTATACGATGTCTTTTGCGAGCATCTCCCTTCTTGATCGTGCCGTGAATTTGGCTCGCCGCCGTTTCGATGATGGTTCGTGGTCGCGCCGCGCGCCTTCCGAGCGGGGTGCGGCCTTGGAGCGTCTCGCGTCGCTGATCGCGTCCAATTCAGAGCGTCTCGCGCTTTGTGAAACATTGGATACCGGTAAAGCGATCGGCGATTCTTTTCGCCGGGACGTGCCCGGGTCGGCGGCGACAGTTCGCTGGTATGCAGGTGCCGCCGACAAGATCTATGGCGAGACGGCCCCTATCGGAAAGGGAGTGGTCGCGACGGTCGATCTCGAACCTGTCGGAGTAGTGGGAGCCGTTATTCCGTGGAACTTTCCCATTGAAACCGCATTCTGGAAAGTTGCGCCAGCCCTTGTGCTTGGCAATTCAATTGTTTTGAAACCAGATGAAAAGTCACCCCGAACTGCTCTTGCCGTTGCAGCTTTGGCAATAGAGGCAGGCATTCCAGAAGGCGTTTTTAACGTCATTGTCGGCGGTCCCGACATCGGACGTGCGATTGGTCTGCACCCTGATATCGATGCCGTGTCCTTCACCGGATCGACGGAAGTTGGGAAAAAGTTCCTCGGATATTCCAGCAGATCCAATCTGAAAATGGTGAGTCTGGAATGCGGGGGAAAAAGCGCCAACGTGGTCTTCGCCGATGCGGCAGATCTGGACAAAGTGGCCGCAGCGTCGGCCCAGGGCATTTTCTATAACCAGGGTCAGGTTTGCTCTGCTAACAGCAGACTCCTCGTCGAAGCGAGCATCGCTGAAGAGTTGACCGAACGCATTCGCATACACTCCCAACAGTTCTCCCCGAACACTCCGCTTGATCCTGACACGGCCGTGGGATCAATGATTGGAACGGATCATCGAGATGGCGTGCTGAGAAAGATCGAAGCCGCAGCAAACGGCGGCGGTCTTGTTGTCGCTGGCGGAGTGAAGAAGACGGTCGACGGACACGATAATTATATAGAGCCGACCATCATCGTGGGGTTGAGCGAAAGCTCAGAGCTTGCTCGCGAAGAGGCATTCGGCCCCGTGCTTTGTGTGATCCCTTTTCACTCGGAAGCGCAAGCCATATCGCTCGCCAATGAGAGCCGTTTTGCTCTTGCTGCCTCCGTGTGGAGCGGGTCGTTCGACCGCGCCCATCGCGTCGCAAGCCAACTCAGAGCAGGAACAGTCAGCGTCAACGCGGTCGACTCGCTACATGTCTCCATTCCCTTTGGAGGATTTCGCCAATCCGGATTTGGGCGCGACCTATCGCTGCACGCGCTTCGGAATTACGCGCAACCCAAGACGACATGGCTTGATTTCCGGTCGTGAGGAATTCAAACTCGATTTCTTAACGTCGCCACAAAACGTCCTATCGTGCCACTCGCCATCAGCCAAGGGAAACGAACCGGTTCACGAGATACGGTTCTATTGCTTCGGGCCCGCCTTCGCTACCGTAACCCGAATCCTTGACGCCACCGAAGGTCACTTCCGGAAAGCTGAGGCCATTCTGATTGAGGGTCAGCATCCCTGCTTCGACGCGTGCCATTAGCTCTTGGGCGGTCTTGAGCGAGCCCGTGTGGGCATACGCGGCGAGGCCATATGGCAGTCTATTCGCTTCCTCGATCGCTTCATCCAACGTCGCAAACGAGTTAACGACTGCGAGAGGGCCGAATGGCTCCTCGTTCATAACGCGCGCTGTGGCCGGGACATTCGCGATGACGGTCGGCTCGAAGAAAAAGCCCTTTTTTCCGATCCTGTGCCCACCAGCTTCAAGCTCGGCACCTCGTTGCACGGCATCTGACACCATTTCTTCGAGCGCATGAACTCTGCGTCCATTCGCTAGGGGGCCCATCTTCGTCTGCGGATCAAAGCCATTGCCGACCTTAATTGCACGCGCAGATTCCACAAAGCCATCTAGAAAGGCACCATAGACCTCCTCCTGGATGAGGAAGCGTGTCGGCGATATGCAGATCTGCCCCGCAGCGCGATATTTCTGGAATGA
>CAYYDL010000675.1:0-1965 GCA_964470545.1 uncultured Hyphomicrobium sp.
TCCCGGCCATCCGCGTCTTTAAGCTGGAATTCTGTTTACTGCATGCCCAGCGGCGATGGCCGAGTCTGCACTAGAGGGAACGCAAAGACGGAAATGGCGAACGGACGATTTTCTGCCGCAGTCATCGAAATTCTAGGCAAGCGTGCGGCGCTTACCTGCTCAAATCCAGATTGCTTGGCGCTGACAGCCGGGCCAGGATCGGATGAGGCTGCGGCGATCAACATCGGTGAGGCGGCCCATATTTATGGACTGACGTCGGTGTCAGCGCGCTTCAACGAAAAATTAAGCCTCGATGAGCTGTCCGACGTTACCAATGGCATTTGGCTCTGTCGGAACTGCCACAAATTGGTCGACGGCGATGCGAACGAATATCCGGCAGAGCTTTTGTTCGCTTGGCGGCGCTTACACGAGTCGGCAGTAGTTGCGCGAGTTGGCAAGCCGGGAGAAAAAATTCGCGAACGAATTAGAGAGGACGAGCTGCGGCCTTTTGCAAATGCCAGCTATCTTGCCCAGCAAATCGTGCTCGATCGACCTGAGAGGTGGGAGTACAAGCTCGCCGCAGAGATCTTAAGAAGCGAAATGGGCTCAATTTTCGATAAGTGGAGACGCCTGAAAGCCGGAATGTATAGCCGCAGGGCGGCTATAATCGCGTCGTCTGATATCCTTGAGTGGGTCTCGGCCAAAAATAACGATCTCAGCAAGGTCGCTGGCACGTTTGAGCCGCTGATGCAGGCTCTTACTGACTCATTTGGACCTCTAGGGGTCCCTGGCAATGCAAAAGAAATCCTTGCGGTGTGTCGACTGCTCGCGACTGCCGCACAGAATCTGTTGGATTGGGAAGAGGATGTTCGATTCTCTCACGTTGAGGATCGATTCCAGGGTATACTGAAAGCGATGGCGGGTGCTGGCGGTCACGTCCTTGAAGAGATTTTTCAAGTTGAAGCCGTGCTTTCAAGATTTGTCAATCAGAGCGTCACGGGGCAGCACAATGTGACCATCACGATTACGCTTCCGGAGCGATACGTAGACGAGATAAAAAGCGCTTACCGCCAGGCTTTTCCAGATATCGATTTGGGATAAGAGTTCGACTGTGGGCCGGTAATGAGCGCCGCCATCACCTCCACCCACCACCCCCATTCGCATACACAGTATCCGCCGTCATGAACTCGCACGCGTCCGAGCACATGAACAGCACCAGCTCGCCGATCTCCTCGGCCTTGCCGAAGCGCTTCATCGGGATGTCGGCGAGCATCTGCGCCTTCAGCTCCGGCGAGGTCGCCGCCGCGGCGGCGAACGCGGTGTCGACCGGCCCCGGCGAGATCGACAGGCAGCGGATGCCTTGCGTCGCGAATTCGCGCGCCACGCCCATCGTCATCGTGTTGACTGCGCCCTTGGCCGCGGCGTAGTGCACCGACGAGCCCGGTCCACCGCGCTTCACCGCCATGCTGGCGACGTTGACGATGACGCCGAACTTGTTCGCCAGCATGTGCGGCAGCACCGCCTGCATGGCGTAGAACGTGCCCTTGACGTTGAGGTCGAAGGTGCGGTCGAACAGGTCGTCGTCGATGTCGAGGAATTTCGAGCGGCGCACGGCCGAGCCGGCGGAGTTGAACAGGAACTGCACGCTGCCGAACTCGTTGAGCGCGAGCTCGATCATGTCGTCGACCGCGGCGCGCTTGGTCACGTCGATGGTCAGCGCCAGCGCCTTGGCGCCCGCATTGGTCGTCTTCGCCATTTTGGCGTTCTGCGCGTCGACCATCTCCGAGGTCTTTTCCACGCCCGCCCCGTCGATGTCGGCGCAGACGACGTTGGCGCCCTCGCGCGCGAAGATCAGCGCTGCGGCGCGGCCGATGCCGCTCGCGGCGCCGGTGATGACGATGGTCTTGCCGTGGAAATAGTCGGGCGTCTTGGGCATGGGCTGGCCTTCTCGGGAATAGCGGTGGGGAGGGGATTATAGCCACGCCC
>CAYYDL010000676.1:0-1844 GCA_964470545.1 uncultured Hyphomicrobium sp.
GCGGGGACTCGCGGCTTGGACCTTCCACGTGGCGGGCGTTCGTCTTTGCGCCCTCACGCGGCCACCGCACCCCGCCTCCGCGTCGTGACGACCGCGAAGCGCCTCTTCGTCGAGGCGGAGCGTGGGGATAATAGTCCTAGCAGCGGAGGCCGTCAAGAGGAATGTGAAAAAATTCTTAGCCTACGTGAGGCAGCCTGTCAGCTCTCCTTGCGCGGACCCGTTGGTTCGCAACGACGGCAAGCCGATCAGAAAATTCCGGCCATTAGAACCGCGGATGGCAGGCCCGGCTTTCGCGAAACTGCACCCCGACGGCGCGAGCGTCGTCCTACAGCTTCATTTAGGTAGGCATGCACCGCTCGCGTCCGATTTTCAGCCACCCGAACGGCGTCGACGTCTGCTAACAACTGACGCTTCGAGTCTCACGGGGGGTTACCATGTATCGTATCTTGCTTGCAGGACTGTTCGTGTTCGCTGCCGCGCTACCAAGCATGGCGCAAACGACTCTCAACGGCTGGACCGCTGAGAAGAAGAATGGTGTGTGCGTCGCCTACTATGCTTATAAGGACAAAGATGACGACAACGCCGCCAATGTCATCTCGTTCGGCCTCGTCAAAGCGCCCGACGGAGCGGACGTCATGGTCATCTCGTTGTTCTACGAGAAGTGGAAGAACACCGAAGACGAGAAGGCCGACCTGATTTTCGACGACAAGCGCATCATGCGTGAAGCCGTCTGGAAGATGCATGACAAGAACACGCTCGTCGGCACCTTCAGCGGGGCCGGCACGCTGATCGAGGGGCTATCACAAACGCGGCGAATCACGCTGCAGTTCGACCCGTCGAGCAAGGCGGTCTTCGATATGCCGAATCCGAGCCAGGCGCTCGGCGCCCTGCAATTCTGCCTCAAGAACTAGGCGCCACGGCGCGTCGTCGCGCCGGACGCCAAGCGACATCCGTCGCGACGCGACCTAAGGGAAAGGTCGCTCCCCGGGATTTCGCTGCCCTCCATCCGGGCTACTGCTGCTAGCTTTCGAAACTCGGGCATGCGTCCTCCAATCGCCAAGCGAAACGCTAAACCGAGACACCACCAATTGCTGTCGTCGAAACAGGGCGTATCGGCTAGCGCGCGAGGCCGAGCACAATCAGAAGTGCGCGATCGAGCTGGTCGCGTTCGCGCTCGCTAATACGCCCGACCGTTCTGCGGATTCGATCACGCTTGAGCGGAAGCAGTTTGTCCACCATCACCTGGGAGCGCATTCGAAGACCGTTGCCTGCAGTCGGCTCCAAGACCGGGCGCGCGTAATACATCGGGTGGACATCCGACGAAAGCGGACAGACGAGGAATGACGTCACGTCGGCTCTTAATTCGTCCGCCTGAACGACAATCGCTGGCCGCGGCTTTCCGAGATCACCCGGCCCAACCATCACGACGACATCGCCTCGCTTCACGAAGTCTCGCCCCAGTCATAGGGCGGCAGTTCGTTCCAGTCGTAGATGGCCTCGACCCAGGCATCGATTGCGTCGTTCTCTGGACGTTGCGCCAAAAGCTTGGCGTCCTGGCGAAGTTTCGCCCGCACCTTGGGATCGCGCAGATCGGGCACCCAATGCTGCACGGGACGCAAGCCTTGCGCGCGCAGCCGCTCGCGCCGCGCCTGCATACGCTGCTGCGGGGTCTTCGGACTAGACTTTCGGCGCGCTGCCGTCATGCCAATTAAGTAACATGTTACGGCAAGAACGCAACTTCACACGTCCACCTTCAGCGCCGCAATGAACGCTTCCTGCGGAATATCGACCTTGCCGAACTGGCGCATGCGCTTCTTGCCCTCCTTCTGCTTGTCGAGGAGCTT
>CAYYDL010000677.1:0-2147 GCA_964470545.1 uncultured Hyphomicrobium sp.
GTGGAGCATGGCGTGCGTCAGGGCCAATACGCGCTCTGTTCTCGGTGCGGTTTCCCGATCAAGCATGGACGCGAGAGCAACGACGCGCTGTGTGTGCAGTGCCAAGAAGTGAGATGCAACCAGACTTGAATTTTTCCGCGCATCGAACGTTTGCGCATGTTCCTGGATTTGCTGTCTAAAATTTAAGGATATCAAACTTGACCCTCTGAGCGCTTGGCGTCATTCAGCGTTTTGATACGCGCGCCTTTGCCTCACTCGAAGGGGGTTTCAATGACGGACCTGATAGAAGCCGTCGGACTCGAAAAGCGGTTTGGGGAAATCAAAGCCGTTGATGGAATTTCGCTCAAGGTTGCAAAGGGCGAAGTTCTCGGATTTCTCGGGCCCAATGGTGCCGGCAAATCAACAACAATGAAGATGATTACCGGCTTTCTCGAGCCCGATGCCGGTAAAGCCGCGATATGCGGCGTCGACGTTTTCGAGTCTCCCAAGAAGGCCAAGGCACTTTTCGGGTATGTACCGGAAGGAGCTCCCTCGTACGCGGAAATGACTCCGCGCACGTTCCTGTCGTTCGTTGCTGAAATCCGCGGTTATCGTGGGGCCGACATCGCAACACGCGTGAAGCATTCCGTCGAGCGCGCGGGGCTTGGTCCCGTCTTCGATCAGGTCATCGATACGCTGTCGAAAGGCTATAAGAGGCGCGTCGGTCTCGCGCAGGCCATACTTCACGATCCGCCCGTGCTCATCATGGACGAGCCGACCGACGGACTCGATCCCAATCAAAAACATCATGTTAGCGAACTCATCAGCGAAATGTCGGCGGACAAGGCGATCATCATTTCGACCCATATTCTCGAAGAAGTTGAGGCGGTGTGCTCGCGCGCCATCGTCATCAATCGCGGACGGATCGTCGCCGACGGTACGGCCGACGATTTGATGCAGCGGATGCATTATCACGGCGCCGTATCGCTGAAAGTTGCCGTTGATCGCGCGGACGCGGCGATCCAGGTGCTTTCGAGCGCTAGCAACGTCGCAAGTGTTGAAACGCTCGGCAGACCGAATGGGCATCTGCTGCTCAGGGCTATTCCGCGCCAGAAAGAGATGGCTGCAGCCGAAGTCGCAGCGCTTCTCAGGGCGCAAAACATTCCGGTCGACGAGCTTTACGTTGAGCGCGGCCGGCTCGACGACGTCTTCCGAAAAATCACGATGCCCGAAGACGGAGACTCGAATGCTTGAGACGTTCGACAATGCGTGGATCATCGCCAAACGCGAGCTTCGCGGATATTTCGCGACGCCTCTGGCGCTCGTGTTTCTGACCGTGTTCGTCGCGCTAACGGGTGCTCTGACGTTCTACATCGGCGGGTTTTTCGATCGCGGGCAGGCGGATCTCTTTCCGTTCTTTGCATATCATCCGTGGCTTTACCTGCTGCTCGTTCCCGCCGTGGCGATGCGGCTTTGGGCGGAAGAGCGCAAGACCGGCACCATCGAGCTTTTGATGACGCTGCCGATCACGCCGTTCGAGGCCATTCTCGGCAAATTCATGGCGGCCTGGGCTTTCATCGGTCTGGCGCTGATCCTGACGTTTCCGATCTGGATCACCGTCAATGTGCTCGGAAGCCCGGATAACGGTGTCATCCTGTCGAGCTATCTCGGCAGCTTCCTGATGGCCGGGGCGTTCCTTGCGATCGGATCTTTCGTTTCGACGCTGACGAAGAACCAGGTCATCGCCTTCATCATCGCGTCGCTCATCTGCTTCCTTTTCACAATGAGCGGTCTGGAGCTCGTGCAAAACGCGCTTCGTGCCTGGACGCCGCCCATCTTCGCGTCGGCTCTGTCATCGATGAGCTTTCTTTCGCATTTCCAGCAGATCACGCGCGGCGTTCTCGATCTGCCGACGCTGATATTCTTTGTTTCGATGATCGTCTTCTGGCTGTTCGCGACGGTAATCGCGATCGACCAGAAGAAAGCGCAGTGAGGTTTTATCCATGTCGAATGGGTTCGAGCCTGTCGCCCGCGTCTTCAACTCGGCGGTCGCTTATTTATCGTCATTCAAAACCTCGACGCTCGCTTGGACCCGACTGGGCCTCGCGGCCGGCGGGCTGCGATCGGTCAAACTTGCGTCCTCGATAGGGCTCAAGGCCAGGAGCGCG
>CAYYDL010000678.1:0-1658 GCA_964470545.1 uncultured Hyphomicrobium sp.
ATGGTATTCCGGTTCTCCGCTGTGTAGCGCATTGCGGTCACTCCTTTCGAGTGTCGCCAGCCCGCGGTGATTTGCCAAAGGGGCTTGCTTCACCAGCGATAATGGCGTCCCGCGTCTGCGAAGGCTTTTAGACGGCCTTTATTTTAGCTTCAGATATTGCGCGAGCCAACGCCATCCGCGAACCTCTCACGAACATCTGCCCGCCAAATTGCCCGCGAACACTCTGCGATAGGCTGAGACGGACCCGCACAGGAACGTACAGAGTACGACAGAACGCCTAGCAATTCCGCCACGTTTTGGGAAATTCCAGCACAGGACGGGACGGTTTCTCTCGCATTTCAAGACCGGTGCCTTAAACCGCTCGGCCACCCATCCGTTTCAGTGACTTGACTGCCGGTTACTGTGCTCAACTCGTCATGTGGCCGAAAATGTGGCCGAAATTCCTACGCTTTGTAAGCCGCGTCGAGCTGGGCCGCGGCGTCACTGTGCATCTGCACGGTGACCTGCGAGTAGATAACTACCGTAAAGGCGATCGTCGAGTGGCCAAGTTGCTTCTGAGCGATTTTTGGACGCGGCCCGGCCGCGAGGAGCTGGGTTGCGTGGCTGTGCCATAGGTCGTGAAACCGCACCGGCGGGATGCCCTCAAGGCGTCGCATCATGACCGCAAATTCATGAGTCAACGATCGCGGCGGCCGCGACTCGCCATCGAAGCGAGGGCCGCTCAGCGTATCGGCGGTTTGCCGCACGCCGAGAGCTAATGGTAGCTCGGCCTGCTAGTCTAGCGCTTGAGGCGACGCCGCTCCTCGATCGCGAAATCGGGGATCGCGATTGTGCTCGTCAGGCCACTCTTGGGCGGCTTGAACGGCAGCCCGGCCCTTGTCCGTTCAACGCGCCCGGCGACGCGCCGGTTGCAACGACGTCGAGCCACGGGCGGCTCGCCGATGTCCTGCACCGCATCGCCGACCACCCCGCCTCTCGGCTCGACGAGCTTCTACCGCGGCAAGGGAAGCAAAACGCCATCCAGGTCGCAGCAGCCTGCGCCAATCGCGGCGTTGGGCTGAATCTCGGCTTCTATCGAAAATCCGATTTTTTCCCCCTGCTGAACAAATGACTCCTATCGGCGCGGCGCCATTACGCCGGCACCAACTGGCCAAGCTTCGCGCAAAAGGCTCGTTTGAACTCCGCCGGGTTTACGCCGAGGCCGGGCTTTTGCAACAAGGCGGCGGCGCCGAGGCGCTCTGCCTCCTGGCTGGTTTTCGAGCCGCGATTGGTCAGAGTCGACAGCATGACGACCTTGGTCTTTGGCGAGATTTGGCGGATTTGCTGCAAGGCTTCGAGCCCCGTCATCCCCGGCATTTCGACATCGAGCGTCACCACGTCGGGCAAGATGCTCGGTATCTGCTTGAGCGCCTCGCGCGGATCGCCAACCGAGGCGACGATTTTGATGTTCTTCTGGTCTTCAAGCATGCGTGCATAGACGCCGCGGATGGCCGCGGAGTCATCGACGATCATCAGGCGAATACTCATGGCTGCAAGCTCCCAAGTTGAAACTGCGACTTCACCGTGGAGTGAAAAGGGGTATTGAGGCGATCGGGCGTCACCACAGGAACGTTCTGCGTGGTGACGAACACTCCAGGCATATGGGGCGAGGAGGCGAA
>CAYYDL010000679.1:0-3080 GCA_964470545.1 uncultured Hyphomicrobium sp.
AGCAGCTCGTCGACATCGGCGTTCTGATCGAAGAAAAGCGCGGTACCCACAAACTCTTCATCAATCGTAAATACATGGATTTGCTTGGCAGCGACGAACACGCATTCGTGCCTTTTCCCACGACTACGGCAAATGAAAAAGAGCGGAGCTCATAAGCCCCGCCCGATACATTGGCGTGCAAATCGGCCGTTCTCAGCACGTATGCGCGCTGGCGCCCGCTTCGGCCACCGTCTGATCCTGCACGCCGCTGCCACCCGAGACGCCGATGGCCCCGATGACGTTACCCTGCGAATCCTTCAGCGGAATGCCGCCGGCGAAAATCATCACGCGATCGTGGTTCGAAACGTGGATGCCGTAGAACTGGTCGCCCGGTTGACTGTTGTCGGCAAGCTCTTTGGTCGAGATATTGAACGCACGCGAGGTGAACGCCTTGTTGATCGCGATATTGATCGACCCGATCCAGGCGCCGTCCATGCGAATGTGCGAGATGAGGTTCGCGCCCTCATCGACAACGGCGATGTTCATCGGTTGGCCGATTTCCTTGGCCTTCTTTTCTGCGGCATCGATGATCCGGCGAGCGTCGGCGAGTTTCAGCATGGCGGGATGTCCTCTGGGGAGTGGGGATGGAGACGTTATGTAGTGCGGAAGCCTGACCACAAAATTGCGACACTTGTTCACTGCGTGCCGGAACGATTATGGAAGGCGACAGCCGATTGAGGGAAGCGTGACGAGCGACAATTACCACGACAGCGCGGTCGACAGGTTAAAGCGCGTAAAGGAAGAAATTTCTGCGGCGGCGAAAGCGGCCAATCGCGGTGCTGAAAGCGTCCAACTAATTGCGGTCTCGAAGACTTTCGATGCCGAGGCCATCCGCCCCGTGATCGCGGCTGGCCAACGCATTTTTGGTGAAAACCGCGTCCAGGAGGCCGAACGCAAATGGCCGCCGCTGCGCGCGGCCTATCCTGATATCAAGCTGCATCTCATCGGACCGCTTCAGTCCAACAAGGCAAAGGAAGCCGTCGCCTTCTTCGATGCGATCCACACGATCGACCGTGAAAAGATCGCACGCGCTGTTGCGGCAGAAATGGCGAAGCAGAACCGCACGCTCGAGCTGTTCGTTCAGGTCAACACCGGAGAGGAACCGCAGAAAGCCGGCGTCATGCCACGTGAGGCAGCCGCGTTCGTCGAGCTTTGTCGCGATGAGTTGAAGCTTCCGGTCAGAGGCCTCATGTGCATCCCGCCGGTCGATGAAGAGCCGGCCGTGCATTTCGCATTTCTCGCGAAACTCGCGCGCGAGCTTAGGCTGTCCGGCCTAAGCATGGGGATGAGCAGCGACTTCGAAACGGCAATTGCCTTCGGCGCAACCTACGTCCGTGTCGGCTCGGCCATTTTCGGCACGCGATAACGCGTTTTCCCACCGCAAAATTTTGCCCCACCTCAGTCGCGCGCGGCAGCGGTGTTAGGGTCCTCAAGTGATTCGCTTGAGATGCGTGTTGCGAGCCGCGCGGGGATTTCTCATGACTGCCAATGCCTGGAAGAAAGACAACGTCGAGGCCGAAGCGAAGGCCTCCGCCGCCGAAGCCGCCACCGTCGCGCGCTCGGAAGTGCTCGAGCAGGCGAAAAAGGAGGAGCCTTCGAAGGCCGCCGTCTCCAAGCTCGAAAAGGTGAGCAAAAGCGCAACCAACGATGCCAAGAAGTCCTGGCATGATTTCAATGTCGATGTGTGGTTGACGCCCTTCAATTCGATCGAGTTCGGGCCGTGGAAGCGCGAGCGCAATCGCGGAAAGTCGCGGCAGTTCACGACCGATATGGATATCTTCGCTGAGGTCATCGAGAACGGCGAGCGCACCGGCGTCCTCGGTTACCGCAAGGAGCTTTGGAAAGACGCGACCGGCATGAACAAGCGCCTCGTCCTCAAGCTCTTCTCGGAAAATCTCAATTGGAAGGCGAGCATGGACATGATGCTTGGCCGCTCGATCCAGCAGACGCTCGCCGCCCGCGGCCTTCCCGTCACGACCTATTCAATCAATACGAGCGAAGACGACTACCTCGTCTATCTCGAACGCTCGGCGCACAAGTGGCCGTTGCTTCCGGAAAACTTTTCGTTCTTTCTGATGCACGAGGGCGAACCGAAATTTTATCGCTTCCGGCGCGATCTCATCAACCTCGGTGGTGACTACACGCTGATTGATCAGCATGGCGAGCACGTCGGGCACATCGACGGCGCACTCCTGACGATCGGCGGCCGCTGGCGTTGCAAAGTGCGCGGCGATCACGTCGAGCCGCGGCTCTTGCAGGTCATGAAGCTCTTCACGGGCATGATTTCGTTCAATCGGCAGACGCGGCGTCACGTCAAAAGCATCGCACGTGACATCCATGATGGCCGCCTGAAGCCCGATATCCAGCGCCAGGAAGCCGACCTCTATATGAACCCGCGCCGCATCCGCTGATGCGGCGCCTAATATCCGCTTTGCAGCACTGACGGCTCTTGATTGGCACCGAGCCCGGCCCGCTTTGCGTCGTCAGCCGAAACCGCGATGGCCCACAGCGTGAAAACGCAAGAAATGCCTGCAATAAGGAAAATCGAACGCAATAGCATGACGGGCTCCCAAGCAGACCCGGCACCAATCAGCGCCGGCGCGGCATTGACGCCTAGCCTGGAAAAAAGTTCCGCGTCGACGCTGATCTAATAAATCGCCGGCACATACATCTCGTCGGGCACCGGCACGCGGTGATAGTCCGGATGATGCACGCGCTGGGGCAGCACGACTGGCGGCCGCGGCACCTCGCTATACGGAAGCTGGCTCAAGAGGTGATGGATGCAATTGAGGCGCGCCCGCTTCTTGTCATCGGCATGGACCACCCACCACGGCGCTTCCGGAATGTGCGTGCGCTCCAGCATCGCTTCCTTGGCTTTTGTATAGTCCTCCCATCGGCGGCGGGATTCGAGATCCATCGGCGACAGCTTCCACTGCTTGATCGGATCGTGGATGCGCATCTGGAATCGAAAGTGCTGCTCGTCGTCGGAAATGGAGAACCAATACTTGATGAGCTTGACGCCCGACCGCACGATCATTTTC
>CAYYDL010000680.1:0-12422 GCA_964470545.1 uncultured Hyphomicrobium sp.
CGACCGGCACGCCCGCTTTTTTTGTCCATCCGAGCGAAGCTTCCCACGGCGATCTCGGCATGATTACGCAATCCGATCTGATCCTTGCGTTCTCCTGGTCGGGCGAAACGGTCGAACTCAAGCCGATCATCACGTATTCGCGCCGCTTCGCGGTTCCGTTGATCGCGGTCACATCGCAGGCCAATTCCGCGTTGGGCGAACAAGCCGACATCGTTCTGCAGTTGCCGCGCGTCAAGGAGGCGTGCCCACACGGCCTCGCGCCGACAACTTCTACGACCATTCAACTCGCAATCGGCGACAGTCTCGCCATTGCACTTCTGGATGCCCGCGGCTTCACCGCTCATGATTTCAAGATCTTCCATCCAGGTGGTTCGCTCGGCGCCAACCTGAAGTACGTCTCCGATATCATGCATCAGCGTGATCGGTTGCCGCTGATCGACAGCGGATCCTCGATGGCGGATGCGCTTGTCGCCATGACAGAGAAAAGCTTCGGCTGCGTCGGCGTGACCGATGGTAAAGGCAAGCTCATCGGCGTCATCACCGACGGCGACTTACGCCGCCATATGGGCCCGAAGCTGCTTCAGTCGAAAGTTGACGACGTCATGACGGCAAAGCCGAAGACGATCGCACCGACCCTGCTCGCATCTGCGGCACTCGAACTCATCAATTCGTCGCGGATTACCGCGCTATTTGTGGTCGAAAGGCAGAAGCCGGTCGGCATCGTGCACGTCCACGACCTTCTTCGGGCCGGCGTCGCCTAAGACTCGCCTAAGTCCGCGAAACGACGAGAACGGTGCCGTCCGCGCCCGTGACTTTGACGCTTGCGCCTTTGGGCCCGTCTTCGCCCTTCGCCACCCAGACCGTATCACCGACACGGACTTTCCCGCGCCCGTTGACGATAGCATCCTCGATCGTCACGACTCGGCCGATGTATTGCGCGGCTCGAAGATTGAGATCAGGAACGTCGGGCTTCGCAGATTCCTCGCGGCTCCTCTGGCGAACCCAAAACACGGCTGCCAAGGCAATTACCGCAAACGCGATCAGCTGCCACTCCCAGCCAAGAGATGTCGTTAGCGCGACGATGCCGACGATCACTGCCGACAACCCGAACCACACGAAATGCACGCCTGGGACGATGGATTCGAGCACGAACAGGACAACCGCGAGCGCAAACCAGAGCCACGGTCCGAATTGTTCGATCATTGCATCAATGGCTTGCATCAACCCTCGCCTCCCACGCGAAAGTGGCCGCTCGACCCGAAATTAGGTCGTGGGCACGGAGCCCGGACGTCCGCGCGGCGCCTGCGGCTTCGGCCCCTCGCCGCCGAACGCCTCGCCCGCGATCTGCGCGATGCCGCCAAGTGACCCAATGACCGACGAAGCTTCGAGCGGCATCATGATGATCTTCTGGTTCGGGGACTTCGCCAAGGCCTCGAGCGCCTTCATGTAGTTGTTGGCGACGAAATAATTGATGGCCTGGACGTTCCCAGCGGATATGGCTTCCGAAACCATTTTCGTCGCTTTCGCTTCCGCCTCCGCCGAGCGCTCGCGTGCCTCGGCGTCGCGATAAGCGGCTTCCCTGCGCCCCTCAGCTTCCAACACGACAGCCTGCTTCGCGCCTTCCGCCTTCAGAATGGCCGCCTGACGAAGCCCTTCGGATTCAAGAATCTGGGCGCGTTTCTCTCGCTCGGCTTTCATCTGCCGCGCCATGCTGTCGACGAGATCACGCGGCGGTGCGATATCCTTGATCTCGATGCGCGTGACCTTCACGCCCCAGGTTTCGGTCGCTGCATCGACGACTTCCAGAAGGCGGTGATTGATCTGATCGCGATTTGACAGCAGTTCGTCGAGATCCATCGAGCCCATGACGGTTCTGATGTTCGTCATCGTCAAATTGATGATCGAATGCTCCAGATTGTCGACTTCGTAGGCGGCCTTGGCCGCGTTCAAAAGCTGGTAGAAGGCAACACCGTCGACCGTCACCATCGCGTTATCGCGAGTGATGACGTCCTGGCTCGGAATATCCATCACCTGCTCTTTCATATTGAGCTTGTGCGTAACCTTTTCGAGAATGGGAATGAGGATATGCATGCCGGGCGTCAGCGTCCGCGTATAGCGCCCGAGATTTTCCACCGTATAATTCGAGCCCTGCGGAACGATTTTCACAGTGGACCAAAGCGCCCACACGGCCGCCGCCAAAAGAATAAATCCAAAAGACTCGAAGCCGCCAAAGCCGGACATTTCCGTTCTCCCTCGCGAGCGAATCAAAAAAGAAATGGGAAATTCGCGCGTCCGGTTTAAGTCCCGGAAACGAACAATCCGTAAATGTTCAGTAATATGTCGATATTCGGCGACAAAAAGTGGGAAATTGAACAGCGAAAAGAAAAGAAATAGGGAGTGGCTGCGTCTTTGCTGCGATCACAGCCAGCCCGCGAGTTCCCGGCGAACAACGGCCTCGATGACGTCCATACCCTCGGGACTGTCATTTAAAGCCCGTAAATAAGCAAATTTCTCTCCGCCATTCGATTCAAAGATATGCCGGTTTTCCCGATCAAGCTCTTCGAGCGTCTCCAGACAATCGGCTGAAAAACCTGGCGCGACGAGGGCCACTCTTTTAATGCCCGATTTCGCCAGAGCTTCGACTGTCTTATCGGTATAAGGCTGGAGCCACGGATCATTCCCAAAACGCGATTGGAATGTCGTTAGCCAGCGATCCTCGGAAATGCCCAGCTTCTCGCGCAAAAGGCGAGACGTCTTTTGGCATTGGCAATGATAGGGATCACCCGCCAAAAAATATTTCTGTGGCATTCCATGGAACGTCGCGATGATCTTTTCCGGTTCGAAATCGAGCGTGGCGAGTTGCGCACGCATCGATCTCGCGAGAGCGTCGATATAAGCCGGATGATCGTGATAGCTCGGAAGCGTGCGCACGGCAGGCTGCCAGCGCATCTTCATCAAGGCCCGGAATGCTTGATCGTTCGCAGTTGCTGTCGTCGCGGCTGCGTATTGCGGATAAAGCGGCACCAGCAAAATACGATCGCAGCCCTGCTCTTTCAGCGCGAGAATCCGGCTTTCCGTGGTCGGATTGGCATAGCGCATCGCCCAATCGACGATGATGCGCGGATCGTTGCCGAGTCTCCGCATCAGCTGCTCGGCCTGGCTCCGTGTGATTGTCTTGAGCGGGCCTTCGTCTTTTTCATTGTTCCAGATCGTGGCGTAGTCGCGTCCTTTCCGGGACGGGCGCACGGTGAGAATGATGAGATTGAGGATCGGCCACCATTTCCACTTCGGCTCTTCGATCACGCGCTCGTCGGATAGAAATTCCTTGAGGTAGCGGCGCATGGACCAGTAATCGGTCCCGTCCGGCGTCCCGAGATTGAGAAGTAGAACCCCGATACGGCCGACCGTAACCGGCGGATGGCCCGCAGGGAGCCTCACGGATTCGCTTTCAAAACCACCCTGTTTCGGAACTTCGTTCATCCGCACTCCCGGCGCCGGTATCTAACGCAATCCGATCAGGCGCGGCGTTGCGAAGCCGCTGGCGTCTCCAACTTCGCGGCCAATCTCGGCTTGGCCGGAGAAGGACGTTTTTCCTTCACCGAAGCGGGGACTTCCGCTTCTTTCGATACGACCTGATCCACTGCAGGTACTTGGCGCACCAAGGGCGGAACTTCAAGCCGAGGATCGAGCGAGCGGCCGCAGCGCCAATAAGCCTCCATGCGGCCGACAAAGGCCTTAGGTTTTTCCGCGAAGAGGCGCTTGACGCCCAACTCGGCGGACGCACGCAATATCTGCTGTTGGCGCTGGCAGACGGTGGCAGCCGCTTCCTTTTCCTCGGCCGATATTCCCGCCTGCGCTGTAGCCGCAATCAGCACCGCGAGATCATGGTCGTCGCCGAGCAGTTGCGACAATTCACGCGCTGCATTCACACGAACCGCGAACTCATCTGGCCATGCCCGCGCAAGCAAGGACATTTGCCGCCAATGCCATTGCACGGCTTTGCGCAGCTCATGAAAATTTTCATCGGTTGGCTCTTCATAGGCATATTTCGCCGCCTTCCGGCCGCGGCGATAGCTGGCCTCCAATCCGCCGGCCAGCGCACCGAATCCGCGTTTTTTGAATGCGATGTGGGTGAACGTCTTGGCTTCGCGAAGCAACAGCATGCGCGCGCGGCCCGCCAAATCCGAATCCAGCAACTGCCGCTCATCGGCGGCATGGGCCGCAAGACTGCGCTTGAGTGGCATCAATGCCTCCGCCGCACCTAAGCTTCCGTCCGAAAGCTTGCCGATCGTTTCCAGCATGACCGTCTGGTCACGGCGCGCTGAGAGGAGACTCGCGATCTTCCCCAACGACTTCGTCCGCCGACGTGCCTTGCCGGCGCCGAGCGCACCCGCCGCGAGACGGACGAGCGCCCGCAATCTCTTCAGCGCTTTCCGGCATTGATGAACGTTGCCCGGCCCGACCTCTGCGCCGGCCAATTCCGCCAGGGCCGCATCGAGCTGCTCGCGCGCGATCCGGCGAAAGCCTTTTTCGACAGGCTCGTTGATCTTGAAGCGATAGGGCATGCGCGGGAACGGCTCAAATGGGGGACGGGCGAAGCAACAGATATCGTAAATTCGAACCACACAAAACTGTCATAAACGATCAGAGTGCACCGTGCTGGTTAACACACGATAAGAGCATTTACCGGACTTGCAACTGTTGCAGCCACTGCCGGATACGAACATCCGGATCGGTCGACGTCATGAAATCCGTAATCACTGCAAGGCTGTCGGCGCCTGCATCCAGCACGCCCGCCGCGCGATCGGGCGTCAAACCGCCAATTGCGACGAGTGGCAGGCGTCCGATTTTACTTCGCCATTCGCGAACTTTATCAAGACCTTGCGGTGCCCATGCCATCGCTTTCAGCTTCGTCTCGTAGATCGGGCCGAGTGCCACATAATCGGGCTCCGCCGCGAGCGCGAGGTCAAGCTCCGCCTCATCATGCGTAGAAATTCCGAGCCTGACGCGCGCCAACTTGATCGCTTCGAGATCGGCGTCACGCAGATCCTCTTGCCCCAAATGGACGAAGTCGATGCCGGTATCGAGCGCAATCTCCCAATAATCATTGAGGACCAGCGTGCAGGCATTTTCCCGGCAGACGACGGCGGCGCGCTTGGCCTGCGCCGTAACGTCCGCAGGCGAAGCATCCTTGATGCGCAACTGCACGAACTTGACGCCGAGTGACACGATCCGTTCGAGCCAGCCGAAGTCGGGGACTATGGGATAGAAGCGTTCGAGGCGGCCCTGTGAGGCTTTCAAAGCGGCACTCAATCCAGATCAAAGAAGGGCGTGCCTGCGACCGGGGTCGATGGCACCGCCATATCGCGCGAAGGGATAAGCCCTGATTCATATCCGAGTCGCCCCGCAGCGATCGCCGCAGCGAATGCCGCTGCCATGCGCTCAGGATCGGCCGCCTTGGCGATGGCCGTATTGAGCAGCACGGCATCGTAACCGAGTTCCATCGCCAAAGCCGCATGCGACGGCGCGCCGATTCCCGCATCGATGATCAGCGTCACGTCCGGAAAATAAGCGCGCAAGCTCTTGAGAGCTTGCGCATTGGCCAATCCACGTCCGCTGCCGATTGGCGCGCCCCAAGGCATGATGACCTCGCACCCCGCGCGCTGGAGGCGCTCCGCGACGGAAAGATCCTCGGTCGTATAGGGAAGCACCTTGAAGCCGTCGCGTGTGAGCGTGCTCGCCGCTTCGACCAGTCCGAAAACATCCGGCTGCAAAGTATCGTCGTTGGCGATCACCTCAAGCTTGATCCAGTCCGTATCGAAAAGCTCGCGCGCCATCTGCGCCGTCGTGATGGCTTCACCGGCCGTTCGGCATCCCGCCGTATTCGGCAGCACGCGCACGCCGAGATCACGGATGAGTCCGAGAAACCGCTCACCGACTTTCCCACCCGCCGCTTCCCGGCGCAGCGACACGGTGATGATGTCCGCGCCCGATGCCGTCACCGCGTTTTTCAGAACCGCAGGCGATGGGTATCCGGCGGTGCCGAGCAACAGCCGCGACGCGAGTGTCTCGCCGTAGATCGCAAGATCGGGCGGGAGGTGCAGCTTCTCGTCACGAATGTTCATGTCGACCGAACAGTCCTTTAGCCGCCTTGGCGCGCGGAAACGATTTCGACACGATCGCCACCGTCCAGCGGTGTCGTAGCACGTCGGGCTTCTGGCACGAACTGTCCGTTGAGTGCCGTCGCGACCTTCATCCCTGCAAGGCCCTGCTCCGCCAGGAGCGCCGCCAGCGTCCGCGCTCCGCTCTCGGCTTTTCGTCCGTTGACGAAGAGTTCGATCCTGCCCTCGTGTTGTACCATCGCCCTATCTTCAGAATTCCTTGCCGGACATGGGATTTTCAACGCCGTTTACCAGAGCATAAGCCGAATTTTTACTGCATATATTCGCAATGGGTCAAAGGGGCCCCGCCAATCCGCCGCATTGCTTCGCTCAAGTCCGGCCCTCGCATCTCAAGGATCGCTCTGCATGTTCGCCCGCCTGCTGTCGTCGCGACGCTTCGCCCCGCTGTTCTGGAGCCAGCTTTTGGCGGCCCTTAACGACAACCTGCTGAAGAACGCCCTGGCGATGCTCGTCGTCTATAAGCTCGCAATGGAGAACGGGCCGTCGCTCGGGACGCTTGCTGGCGCAGCTCTCGTCCTGCCGTTCTTCCTCTTCTCGGCGCTCGCCGGTCAACTTGCCGACAAATTCGACAAGGCGAAAGTCGCAGCCCGCGTTCGATTGATCGAAATTCCGATCGCGATTGCGGCTGGCGCCGGCTTCCTCCTGCCATCCGTGCCGCTTCTGTTCGTCGCGCTGGTCCTCTTCGGCACGCTGAGCGCGTTTTTCGGACCAGTGAAATACGGCCTTCTGCCCTCGCACCTCGAAGTCAGAGAGCTGCCCTTCGGTAACGCCCTGATCGAAGGCGCGACCTTCATTGCCATCCTGATCGGCACCGTCGGCGGCAACTTCGCATCCGGCAGCCACCTGGAACTGTTCGGCGTGGCCGCTACGATCGTTTGCATCTCTGTGCTCGGTTGGCTTTCCGCACGCTTCATCCCGCCTGCGCCGTCGTCGGATCCGAACCTCAGGATCGATCGCAATATTGCGACGTCGACCGTCACCCTTCTCAAAGATCTCCACGCCGACAAGCGCATTTGGCAAGGAGCACTGATCACGTCCTGGTTCTGGCTTGTCGGCGCTGCTGTCCTCGCTCTTTTACAGAATCTCATTCCCCAGGTCCTGAACGGCGCGCCGTCCGTTTACACCCTGGCACTCTTCACGTTCGCCGTGGGGGTTGCTATCGGCTCCATCGTAGCCGCCCGAGCCAGCGTCAACCGCCCCAATCTGGCGCTCGTGCCGATTGGCGCGCTGTTGATGGGCCTCTTCCTGCTCGACCTCGCTTGGCTTGCAACGGGTTTGCAGCGGTCGTTAACGCCACTGACCGCAACAGATGTCCTCGCGTCGATCGACGGACTTCACATGCTTATCAATCTTGCCGGAATCGCCGTCGCAGGCGGTCTCTTCATCGTGCCGTCCTTTGCCGCCGTGCAAGCGTGGTCACCCGTCGAGCGCCGCTCGCGCGTCATCGCTGGCTGCAACGTGCTCTCCGCCGCTTTCATGACCGTTGTCGGCTTGCTGATCGCCGCGCTCCAATTCGAAAAGATCTCTGTCGCGGTGCTTTATGCGGCGCTCGGCATCGCGAACATTGTCGTCGTCGCACTTGTTCTCCGCGCTTGGGGCGCCGAAGGCGTCAGGGATGTCGGCCTCTTCCTCTTCAAGACGTTCTTCGGGCTCGAAGTGCATGGTCTCGAAAATCTCCCGAAGGCGGGGGAACGCGCCCTCATCGCACCCAATCACGTCAGCCTGCTCGACGCGCCGCTTCTCCATTCGCTTCTGCCGTCGCATGCGGCCTACGCTGTCGATACCGACATCTCCCGCACGTGGTGGGCCAAGCCATTCTTGAAGCTCGCACACTTCTATACCATCGATCCGACACGCCCGCTCGGCATGCGCCACTTGATCCAGGCGGTGAAGGACGGCATCTCTCTCGTCATCTTTCCGGAAGGTCGTCTCACCGTCACCGGCGGGCTGATGAAAGTCTACGATGGCACGGCGATGATAGCTGACAAGGCCGACGCGCCGATCATCCCGGTCCGCATCGACGGCCTCGAACGTTCCCACTTCGGCTACCTCAGCAAATATCAAACGAAAAAGGCCTGGTTTCCGAAAACAACGGTGACGATCCTTCCGCCTATCTGGCTGAAGGTCGATCCGACACTGCGAGGCAAGGCACGGCGGCAGGCGGCCGGTGCCGCGCTCCAGGACATCATGACCGATAGCGCCGTGTTGACGACCCCGATCGATCAGACGTTGTTCCAAGCGCTCGTCCTCGCGCACAAAACGCGCGACACCGGCAAGCCCGCGATCGAAGACCCGCTTGGCACGAAACTTTCATACAAAAAGCTGATCACCAGCTCCCAGGTCTTGGGCGCCAAGATCGCGCCGATGCTGCCGCCGGTCGGAGCGTCCGTTGGCGTTCTCTTGCCGAACTCGGCGGGCGTCGCCGTCACATTCTTCGCCCTGCAGACGATCGGCCGCGTTCCGGCGATGCTGAACTTCTCTGCCGGCGCCGCCAATGTCGTCTCCGCGTGCAAGACCGCAAATGTCACGGTCGTCCTGACGTCGCGCATCTTCGTCGAGAAGGGACATTTCGAAGCGCTGGTGAAGGCCATTGAAGGCGTGGCCCGTGTCATCTATCTCGAAGACATTCGCCCGACGATCACCTTTGCCGACAAGATGAAAGGCCTCTTGCGCGGCGGCCGCCAGCAGGTCGAGATTGACTACAATGCTCCGGCTGCAATTCTCTTCACATCAGGCTCCGAGGGAACGCCGAAAGGCGTCGTGCTTTCGCATCGGAACCTGCTCGCCAATTGCGCTCAAAGCCTGACGCGCGTCGCCTGCAACGGCAGCGACAAAGTCTTCAATGCGCTGCCTGTTTTCCATTCTTTTGGGCTCTCGGCCGGGCTTCTTATGCCGCTCGTCGCGGGCGTACCCGTCTATCTCTATCCGACGCCGCTGCATTATCGCATCATTCCGGAACTCGTGTACCAGTCGAACGCCACGATCATGTTCGGAACGGACACGTTCCTTGCAGGATACGCGCGCGTCGCGCACCCTTACGATTTCGCACGCGTGCGCTTGATCCTTTCCGGCGCCGAAGCGGTGAAGGACCGCACGCGCCAACTCTATATGGACCGCTTCGGCGTCCGCATTCTCGAAGGCTATGGCGTCACTGAAACGGCCCCCGTCTTGGCAATCAATACGCCCCTCGCAAACAGGGCCGGCAGTGTCGGCCGCCTCTCGCCGCTGATGGACTACAAGCTCGAACCGGTGCCGGGCATCGAGCACGGGGGCCGTTTTTATGTTCGCGGGCCGAACGTCATGCTCGGCTACTACCGCACTGAAAATCCCGGCGTGTTGGAACCACCGACCGGAGGCTGGCACGATACCGGCGATATCGTCGAGATTGACGCGCAGGGGTTCATCTTCATCAAAGGCCGCGCAAAGCGCTTCGCAAAGGTTGGCGGCGAAATGATTTCGCTTTCCGCCGTGGAAGCGCTCGCGGCCGAGCTCTGGCCGCAGCACATTTCCGTCGTCGTCGCGATCCCCGACCAGCGCAAGGGCGAACGCCTGCTGCTGTTGACGACGGACGCCAACTGCAAACGTGACGCGTTCATTCAATTCGCCCGCAGGAAAGGCGCGACCGAATTGATGGTTCCTTCCGAGATCCTCGTCGTCAGCAAGATCCCGCTGCTTGGCTCCGGCAAACCCGATTACGTCGCGAGCCTGGACCTTGCAAAGCAGGCTCTCGCGGCGAAATCGGCCGCATCAGGGAGCACTGAACAGCACCCCCTCACGCCGGCCGTCTGAGAGGTATCGCTGAACCTCGCGCGCAAGGACCGGCGCGAGCAGGAATCCATGCCGGTAGGCACCGTTGACGCGGATCACGCGCCCGCCGTCCTCGACAACAATGCGCGGAACGTTATCGGGAAAGGACGGCCGCACCCCTGCGCCCAGCTCAAGAATGGATGCTTCGCCGAACGCCGGATGCAGAGCATAGGCGGAGCCGAGAAGATCGAGCGCCGACTTGAGGGTCACGGGGCCAGCGTCTTCACGCTCGACGACGCTCGCGCCGATAATGAACCGGCCGTCGCCTTGCGGAACGACGTAGATCGGCTGCCGTGGATGCAAAAGCCGGACGGGCCGCGACAAGCTCACGTCCCGCGTTCCGATGAGGACGCGCTCACCGCGGACCCCCCGCAATGACGGCAGATCTGCCCGCGCACCGAACCCTCGACAATCGATGGTGATGTCGCCGCTCGCGCCATTCCAGATTCGGCCGAAGGCAATGTCCGCACCCAGCGCGCGAATTTCTTCGAGAAGCCACGCCATCGCCTGACGCGCATCGACGTGGGCTTCGCTCTCGAAATAGAGGCCGCGCTCGAACCGCCCCGCTAGCACCGGCTCAAGCTCACCGATACGAGACGCGGTAGTAACCTCATGCCCTTCCGTCAGCTTCGCGAAGCGCGCAAGATCGCCGGCATCGCGTCCATGCGCCACGACGAGTGTTCCGTTGCTGATCGTCGCCGGATATGCGTCACGCCAGATATGAAGGCCGTCGCGGCCGAGATCCCGCACGACGACAGGCGCGGCTTCCGCCTCGCACTCCGGCGCGATCATCGCGGCGGCCCAGCGGCTCGATGCGCTCGCGAAGGGTTCGGGGCTCTCGTCGATCAGGCGCACGCGATGCCCGGCACGCGCCAGCGTGTAAGCCTGCCAGAGCCCGAAAATTCCGGCGCCGACGACGAGAATGGAGCGTTGGTTCAAGACTAAAACTCGCTTGGAAGTTGGCAGCGCCTTCTAGCATCAATCGCCGAGGGCGACACCCTCACGGCGCGGATCGGCACCGCCTTCGAGATGGCCATCGTGACGCGCGACTGTGTTGACACCCGACGTCATCGTCGCCCCGCTGACGGCCTGACCGTAGGTCGTCAGTTCGAACGCAGACCACATGATCGGCAATGAGTACTCGATCAGAAATGGTCCACCCTGGCTGCCGAAGTTCGTGAGCGATGCCGCCCGCTGCGCATCGAGTCCCCAGTCGATCATGCCGACGAGTGTCTTGACCACATAAAGGATGATCTGCGAGCCGCCGGGCGATCCCGTCACGATTTCCGGCGTTCCGTCGGCGCCAAGCACGATTGTCGGCGCCATCGAGCTTCTTGGCCGCTTGCCGCCCGCAACTGCATTGGCCACAGCGACGCCATTATCATCGACCGGCCTGAAGGAAAAATCCGTCAGTTCGTTGTTGAGCAGAAAGCCTTTGGCCCAAAGGTGCGAACCGAAAGCGCTCTCGATCGTCGCCGTCATCGCAAACGCATTGCCGTCGTCATCGACGATCGAGACCTGTGTCGTGCCGGGGACCTCATAAGTTGCATCGACGCCGAAGGTCTTCTTCGCGAGGCCCGGAGGAAAACCCGGCTCGGCCTTTTCGATGGCCTTCCCGGGCACGATCAGCTTGCGCCTTTCGGCGAGATAGTGATCGTTGAGCAATCCCGACGGCATGGCAATGAAATCGGGATCGGCGATGTAGCGATTGCGATCCGCATAGGCGAGCTTTTCAGCTTCCGCGATGATGTTCAGCGCGGGCGCCGTCATCGCTGCCGCCGGCCCCTGCACTTGGTGGAACGGCTCGATCAACTTCAGCACCGCACCGACCGTCAATCCGCCCGACGAGGGCGCGCCCATGCCGCAAACCTGCCGTCCGCGATAGCCGGCGCAGACGGGCTCGCGCTCCTTGGCAACATATCCGGAAAGATCAGCGGCGGTCATGTCGCCGCGAATGCTCTTTGCGTTTTGAACGGCTTCGACAATGGCATCCGCGATGACGCCGGAATAAAGCGCATCCGGGCCCTTCTCTGCGATGGTTCGAAGAGTTTCCGCATACTCCGGATTCTTCAGAATTTCGCCTCGCTCGGGCGGTTTCGTTCCGCCGCGATAGAAATAGCCGCGCGCCGCCGGCGCGAAATTCGCCGGATCGTCATCGCGCAGCAGAACGGCGAGTCGCGGCGAGACCGGAAATCCGTCTTCGGCGAGTTTGATAGCCGGACCGAAAAGCGACTTCCAAGGCAACCTGCCGAACTTTTCATGCGCCGCATATAGCGCGCGAAGAACGCCTGGAACTCCGACGCTCAATCCCGACAGGACCGCCTCCCGGAACGGCATCGGTTTGCCGTCTTTCAGAAACCGATCGGGCTTCGCGGCGGCTGGCGCCGTCTCGCGTCCATCGAACGTCGTCACCGCGCGCGTCTTCGCATCCCA
>CAYYDL010000681.1:0-8526 GCA_964470545.1 uncultured Hyphomicrobium sp.
CTGCCTACGGCGCGATGAAAGGCGGTATCGAAGTTCTGACGCGATACATGGCCAAGGAGCTCGGGCCGCGCGGCATCGCCGTCAATGTCGTCGCGCCCGGTGCCATCGAAACCGATTTCGGCGGTGGTCGCGTGCGTGACAACCCGGAGATGAACAAGTTCGTCGCGTCGGTCACCGCGATGGGCCGGGCCGGTGTTCCGGACGATATCGGGCCGATGATCGCCGTGCTGCTTTCCGATGAGAACCGCTGGATGACCGGCCAGCGCCTCGAAGTTTCCGGCGGCATGTATTTGTAGCGGCTCGTCATCTTCGAACGGACGAGCTTGTGAGGCCGTTCCGGGATCCAGTGTCAGAAGCGCCGAAGGCTCAATATTGCATCTTCGACAATTCTTGCGCTGGATTCCCGATCTTCGCTAAAGCGCGATCGAAAATGACGGCATTTCACACCCCGTAATACGAGCGGTACCACGCAACGAACCGCTCGATCCCTTGAGCAAGTGGCGTCGATGGCTTGAAGCCGACATCGCGCTCGAGATCGTCGATATCGGCATAGGTCTTCGCCACGTCGCCCGGCTGCAGCGGAACGAAAGCCTTGTTTGCTGTCCGTCCGGTCGCCTTCTCGATCGTCGCGATGAAGTCCATCAGAGCGACGGGATTGTTGTTGCCGATGTTGTAGACACGGTAAGGCGCCGACGACGTCGCGGGATCGGGCGCATCGCCGGTCCAATTCGGATCGGGCGTTGCAATCCGATCGGCGGTCCGCACCACGCCTTCGACGATGTCGTCGATATACGTGAAATCGCGCGCGTGCGCGCCATTGTTGAAAATCTCGATCGGCTCACCCGCCAGAATTTTCTTCGTGAAGCTGAAGTAGGCCATGTCCGGACGGCCCCACGGCCCGTACACAGTGAAGAAGCGGAGAGCCGTGGTCGGAATGCCATAGAGGTGCGCATAGGCGTGCGCCGCAAGCTCGTTCGCTTTCTTCGTCGCCGCATAAAGGCTTATCGGATGGTCGACGTTGTCGTGCGCGCTGAACGGCATCTTCGTGTTGGCCCCGTAGACCGAGCTTGATGATGCCATCACGAGGTGAGCGACGCCGGTATGGCGGCAGCCCTCGAGCACGTTCTGCGTGCCGACGATATTTGAATCGATGTACGCATGCGGATTGTGCATGCCATAACGCACACCCGCCTGCGCCGCGAGATGAATGACCTTGTTGAAGCGCTGGACGCGGAACAGCTCCGCCATCGCTGCCCGTTCCGCGATGTCGAGATGCAGGAATGAGAAACCCGGCCTGCCGCCGATCTGGGCGAGGCGCGCTTTCTTCAACTCCGGATCGTAGTAGCCGTTGAGATTGTCGATGCCGACCACCTCGTCGCCGCGATCGAGGAGGCGCGCTGCAGTATGAAAGCCGATGAACCCCGCAGCGCCGGTAACCAGAAATTTCATTGCGGCTGCCCTTGTCCTGAATTTCCGGCCTGATCCGAATGCGACGGCCCGGGTTTAGACGCTCCCGCCGCCCTGTCAATCGCGCCCGCGTGGCCACCATCGAGAACAAAAACCAGAAAACTTATCCCCGCCCCCCAAGGTGGCCGTATCTTCGTCATCGGGAGCCTCGACGGAAAATTTTGCGGGAACATGAACGACACACCGAACCTCGCACTGCCCTATATCCTGGCGGCCCAGGCGCAGAAGCACGTCACCCACAACGAGGCGATCCGCGCTCTCGACTGCCTCGTGCAACTTTCCGTCGAGAGCCGGGCTCTGACAGCGCCGCCCGCAACGTCCGCCGACGGCGGCCGTTATCTCGTCGCGGCGGCGGCGACAGGAGACTGGGCGGGAAAGAGCGATAAGATCGCGGCCTTCCAGGATGGCGCCTGGGCATTCTTTGAGCCGCGCGAAGGCTGGATTGCCTGGGTCGCGGATGAGCACGAACTGATCATTTATTCAGCCGGCGCATGGGCACCTTATGGCGGTGGCAGCGGCGGCGAAGGCGGTGGCGGCGATGGAGGCGGGCTCGAAGCTCCAGTGGCTAACGCATCTCTCGCCAACATGGCGACGGGCACGATCAAGGGACGCACCTCGGCGGGCAGCGGCCATCCGGAAGATCTGACCGGTGCTCAGGCAACCGCGCTCCTCGATACCTTCGGCGCCTCGGGCGAGAGCCACAAGAAGGGACTCGTGCCTGACCCAGGCGACACCGAAGGAACGTCGAAGTTCCTGCGCGAGGACGGCACCTGGGCCGTGCCGCCCGCGGGGGATGGCGGCGGCGATACCGGCGACATCACCGAACTCGACGATCTTGAGCACGTCGGCATCAACACAACGGCGGACTCGACGAACGTCCTCGCGCTCAAAGGCCCGGCCAGCCTCTTCGACAATAGCGGCAACGGGCACCAACAGAAGATCAACAAGCACGCCGATACCGATACGGCTTCGGTTCTCTATCAGACCAACTATTCCGGCCGCGCCGAGACGGGGCTCGCGGGCGACGACGACTTTCACTTCAAGGTGAGCCCGGACGGTGCGACGTGGTTCGAAGCCATCCAGATCGATCGGACAACGGGCCGCGCCAGCTTCCCGAATACGGGCAGCTTTCCCGCCTATCGCAACCGCGTCGTCAATCCGCAGTTCCTCTATGCGCAGGCAGGCGTCGGCTCGACGGCGGACGGCGCCTATACCGGCTTCGATCAATGGCTCGCACTCACGCAATCCGCGAATGTCACGGCGTCTCAACTGACGGACGTCGTGAGCGGACTGCCCGTCATGGGTCGGCTCACCCAGGCGAATGCCACCGCGCAGCGCATGGGCTGGCTTCAGCCTCTCGAAGGCGCGTTCGTCAGAGACCTCCGGAACAAGACCGTTGCGCTGCAATTCCAGGCGCGTATGTCCGTGTCGGCCACGCTTCGCTACGCCATCGTCGAGTGGACCGGCACCGCCGATACGATCACCAAAGACATCGTAAACAACTGGACGAGCGGCACGTTCACGCCGGGAAATTTCTTCAATTCGTCGAACCTGACGGTGGCGGCCAGCGGATCGAAGGCCCTAACCGCGAATACCGTCGCGCAAGTCGATCTGTCGGGGGCGATCTCGGCGTCGATGAACAACATCTTGCTGTTCATCTGGACGGACAGCGCGCAGGCTCAGAATGTCACGCTCGACGTTGGAAACGTCTTCTTCGGGCAGGGATCGAGCGCCCCGGCATCCTTCGACCCGCCCGCGCCCGATGCAGATCTCAGATCTTGCAAGCGATACTGGCAGCAGTCCTACGCTCAGGGAACGGCGCCCGGAACGGCAACGACCGTTGGCGGCATAGACATCAAACAGTTTGGAGCGAGCACCAGCCAAATTCTATGGACGGTGCCTTTTGTCGTGACCATGCGCGGCGCGCCGACCGTCACGCTCTACGACAGCGCCGGCGCAGCCGGTAAGATCTTTCGAGGGGCGAATGGAAAGTCCGGCTATGTGCCGTTTGCATCCGAGGACTCGTTCCAGATGGCATGCACGGATACGACGAACACATCCGAATTCTTTTTCCAATTCGCTGCCGATGCGAGGCTTTGATGGGTGCTCAGTGTGTGGGGTATACGGAAACGTGCAAGAGAGTCAGAGCGTCGGCGTCAAAGGCTGTCCTTTGTTGACCGTCCAGTTTCCGATATCGAAACCGCTGAGCGGAATCTTGGCGGGGCCCTTGGTGACAATGGCCATTGAGCCAATAACCGAGACCTCGGAGATCATATCGGGGCGCGTCGCGGCGAGGACGCAAAGCTCGAGCACAAGATTGGTCACGGCAGGCTTGTTCTGAAAATAGTCGAGTTTCCAATTCTGAGAGTGTGACCAAGCCCAATCTTCAACGACATAGCGTCCGTTTGGAGCGACGAAGGGGAAGACAACGTTGAAGGCAGTTCGTGTCTCGGCATAAAAATGCGAAGCGTCGTCGACAACGAGATCGATTTCACTTCGGTCACCGAACTCTTTCTCAAGGATCTCGCGCATTGCGGCCGCATTTCCCTGATTGATTCCATAGTAGGGTCGAACTTCGCGACGGCCGAACCGAGATACGTAGCGCGCCAATGCTTCGACGGGCTTGGGATTGTATTCGACGGCGACTAATTTTTCCGGCCGGAATACGCGATCGTAGAGAGCGACGCTCCCACCCTGCCAGATGCCGATGTCCAAGATCCTGCGAACGCGGGCACGGTCAACGCCATCGATCTCGCGCTCGATCATTGCACGGGTCTTGACGATCAGAAATTCCTCGTCTGTAGATTTTAAGCTGTGGTACTCGGACGGCGTGATAGTCGCGAAGAATCTGACCCCATCGACGACGAAATGCTTTTCGTCGAGCCAGCTGACGACAGAGCTGTGCTGATCCGAGCCGGTGCCAGCTAATTCTTTCACGACGCCGCCCCTCAAAAACGAATTTTCGCGCGTGCACCCACGATGGCCTGTCGTCGGGGAGCGCCGGTCAATATAGAGCGGTAACTCATTGAAAAGACTGGTCGGAGCGAGAGGATTCGAACCTCCGACCCCTTGCTCCCGAAGCAAGTGCGCTACCAGGCTGCGCTACGCTCCGCCCGACCGTCAGCCTGAATTTAGGCTTTCCCGGCGCCATGGCGAGTGCCGGGAGACGCGGGTTATAGCGACCCCAACGTCGTCCCGCAAGCGTCTCGCAACCTCGAATTTGCGAGGTTCTTCATATGAGGAGGGCGGGCTCGGAGGAGAAAAAAAGCCCGGTCTCCGGAAGCTGTTGAATGACGTGGCGCGCTTTGCCGCGTGGCATTGCCCGCTCGCGAACGACTGACTATGGTGCCGCCCTCCGGTTGCCCCGGGCACCGGTTTTCCTCGCGCACTGGTGGGATGTAGCCAAGTGGTAAGGCAGCGGATTTTGATTCCGCCATTCGGAGGTTCGAGTCCTCCCATCCCAGCCACTTCTCCAGATGAATAGCGACGCTTCACGCGTTCATGCCGCCGGCCTAGCCGCTGCGCCTACGCGGCCTCGGTGTGCGAGTCGAGCGTGCCAAACCCCGGCGCGCTCGAGGTACGCCGCGCCTCAAGTTGGATGAAGAAGCTCTGCACGGCCCGTCGGCATCCTTCTTCGCAGAAGTCCTGGCCGAAGATGATGTCATTGCGAATGGGCCAAAGCCGATCGCGGATCGTCCAGTCGTGAAATTTAACGCCGGTCTCGCAGAGGTAGTATTTGCCGGTGTCTCGCTCAGGCAGGATGTCATGCGCGAAAAAGCCAAGGCCAAGGGCATTCCCGATCGCCCAGCACATCTTGGCGAGCTGCGCGCGATGAGGTGAGACGAGTTTATCGTAGAGCGCATTCAAAAGGTCCGGCTCGATCGGCGTATCCTTGTCGTGGACCGACGGTATGCCGTCGCTTTCCGGCCGCGCTCTCACAAACACCCCAATCATTTCGGTGCCGACGCACATCGCGCGCAGGCAGATATAATACCGCTTGCCGCGATACTCCTGAACGGTATCGACGAAATGCGTATTGTAGCGCGTCTGATCCAGCGGGGCGTCGCCGCTCAAAATCTGGACCGCTGCCCCGTTCGTATCTGGCGCATTCGAAAATACGCGCTCGCGGCTCGTATGGGTGACGATATGGGGCATCGGGACGATGTCGCCCAGAAGTGCGTTCGCCGCGAACTTGTTGCCGACTGACTTACCGATGTCCGTGCGCGGAAAAAACAACGCGTTGCGATAGCTGGCATCCACGCGCCGTTCGATGAGGCGGGCGGCATGGATTTGCGATGGGAACTCTTCATTGTAAATGGCAAGGATCGCAGCCACGTTGGGGATCCTCGGTCCGAACGCGAATTGCCACGGACGATTGACGACGCGCACATCGAAACCGCGCTCAGCGGCGAGTCCGGTAAAGATCGGCATGAAGAAGCTGGGCAGCATCTTGCCACCGCCATGCAGCTTCCGCGCGAGCGCCGGCACGATGACGATCGTTCTGTTGGCTGGCAATTTTGACATTCCCCCGGCATCGGTCGATTCGATGACAGGAATACGCCATCGCCCCCTCATGAAGGGAAGCGAGCGTCGATAGAAAACTTGTGTATGAGTTCAGAACGACCGTCAGACCGTGGCAACGGCAGCCACGTGTCGCATCTTATCCCGCGCTTTCCGACGCAGCACTGGACGGGCGGAGATTGTAACTTTCTCCGTTTGCGAAAGTGTATAATTTTGCCGTGGGAAGAGAAGGGGGAAGATCGGATGTCCGTGCCGAATGACCGTTCCGCTTATCGCGCGGATCTCGACGGCCTGCGTGCAGTGGCCGTCCTTTCGGTCATGCTGTTTCACCTCGGAACGCCGGCAATGCGAGGCGGTTTCTGCGGCGTCGACATCTTCTTTGTCCTGTCGGGATTCTTCATCACGTTGCAAATCGCGGGCGATCTCGGGCGGAACGAATTTTCGCTTGTGAATTTCTACGAGCGGCGAATTCGACGGATCGTGCCCGCCCTGATTTTCGTTCTGGCCGCAACGACGCTGTTCGCGACTTTCTTTCTGCTCCCCGAAGAGTTGATCACGTATCTGCGGACGCTTCTGGCTGCGGCGTTCTCCTGCAGCAACATCCTGTTCTTTACCCAGGACGCCTATTTCGGCCCGGCGGCGCAAACCCAGCTCCTGCTGCACACGTGGAGCCTCGGCGTCGAGGAGCAGTTTTACATTCTCTATCCCGTCCTTCTCGCGGCGCTGTTCTGGGTTGGCCGACAGCGAATGGTAGTTGTCTTATGGGGAATTGCGCTCGCCTCTCTTGTGGCTTGCATTCTCCTTACGCCCGCGCATGAGAGGGCCGCCTTCTTTCTGCTGCCGACGCGGGCTTGGCAGCTCCTATGCGGCGCCGTGATCGCATTGCGCTTCGTTCCGCCGCCCACAGCGCGCTGGGTGAAGGAAGGCGCCGAGATCCTCGGGCTCGCCGCGATCGTCGCGTCGATCACAGTCCTGAGCTCCGCGCTGCAGTACCCAGGCGCCTATGCACTTGTGCCGACCATCGGAGCGGCCCTCGTGATCTGGAGCGGAACGGCCCAGGACACGATCGTGGCGCGCATTCTGAAGCTGCCGCCGTTTCCGTTCGTCGGCCTGATTTCCTACAGCCTTTATCTTTGGCATTGGCCGCTCATCGTCTCGGCTCATTTGCTGACACCGTCCGTCTTTCCGGAGCCGCACCCAATTCTGATCGTCGCCGCGACATTTGCATTGGCGATCTTCAGCTGGCGCTATGTCGAACAGCCGTTCCGCCTGAAGCGCAGATATCGGATCTCGCGCACCGCGATTTTCACATGGAACGGCGTCAGCCTCGCCGCGATCACCGCCGTCGCGCTCGCCGGAATGCTGGCGGGCGGCTGGCCGTCGCGCTTTCCGGAGGCGACGCAGAAACTCGCGGCAGCCGTTGACGATTTCAGCCCCCACCGGGGAGCTTGCCATTTCGAGACGAAGGATCGCGGGCCGCTCGATAAGTCGTGCGTGCTCGGCAATGCAAGCGATCCCGCGATCGTCGTCTACGGGGACAGCCATGGCATCGAGTTGAGCTTCGCGCTTTCAAAAGTTTCGGTGAGCCACCATCAATCGGTGCGTGAATTCACGACGTCGGGCTGCCCGGCCGTATTGGATTTCGATGCGCGCAATACCCCGAAGTGCCGCAAACGGAATGAGGCGGTCACGCAGCTTCTCATGTCGATTCCGCCGACAACAATATTGCTCGCGGTTGGCTGGGACTACGGAAAGAACGAGGCGCACACAACCTATCTTCAAGGGTTGGCGGACGAATTGGACCGCCTGCACCGCGCGGGCCATCGGCTCTTCCTGATCGGGACGGACCCGACAAACCCCGAAAGGATACCCATTCCGGAAACACTCGCTCGATTGAGCGCATTCGGAATTGATCCGGCCTCATATCGCTTTCCGGCCGATCTCCGGGAGCTGCAGAAAGACGACGCGGAAATAGCGAAATTCGCAGCGTCTCACGGCGCGACATACCTGCCGTTTTATCCTCTGATTTGCGATACGTCCGGGTGTCGGGGCGAACTCGACGGCAAGCCCGTCTATTTCGATTCATCGCACCTCTCTGTCGCGGGCGCCGAGTCCTACGTCAGAAGAATCGTCGCGGCATCACTCTGGCCGTGATGGATCGCATCGGCCTGCGGCGCACCGTCGCGTAAATCACGCGCTCCTGCATTCTCACCCTCATCGACGGACGCGAAGTGTGCGCTCGATCAGCGATCGAGGCTTCAACACACATGCAACGCATCAGAGGTCGCAGCGACATTGACGAAGGTCAAGGCGATAATTCTCTAATCGAATGATCAGCAAACATAGTTGAAATGACGTCAGAATGACGCGCTCTCCGGGAGGGATGCTGTGAAGGATACGTCCGAGGAATGGTCCGGCATGAGTGACATGCTGGCGATGGGAAGCGCGTTGCTCTTCTCAGTGATCGGACTGATTTTGGCCGTCGCCGGAGGCGACGGTGGGATGCGGCTGCATGGCTTGTTCCTGCTCGCGGCGAGC
>CAYYDL010000682.1:0-3994 GCA_964470545.1 uncultured Hyphomicrobium sp.
CTTCATTCTTGGACTTCCCGGCGAGTCGAAGGAGACGATCCAGGAGACAATCAAGTTCGCGACGCGGATCAATCCGCACACGATCCAGGTTTCGCTGGCCGCGCCGTATCCGGGGACGTTCCTCTACAAGCAGGCGTCGGAAAACGGCTGGCTCGACGCGGACAACGCGGAACTCATCAACGCCAACGGCATCCAGATCGCGCCGCTGCACTATCCGGGTCTGTCGCACACCGAAATCTTCTCATCGGTCGAGGACTTCTATCGCAAATTCTATTTCCGGGTGCCGAAGATCGCCTCGATCGTTGGGGAGATGCTGACCGAGAAGGACATGATGAAGCGGCGTCTGCGCGAAGGCGTCGAGTTCTTCCAGTTCTTGCGCGAACGCCGCAGCGCCGCCTGACATTGGCGCTCTCCATTCGGCTAGAAAGGTCCCGGCCTTCGCCGGGGTCACATGGTTGAGCAAGTTGGCTACGGCGCGACCGTTTCGGCTTGCTCTTCCCTTTCCTTCTCGGCCTTGTGCCGCGGCGGCCCCATCAAAATTGGTTGGAAGAGGACTGCGGCGGCGAGCGTCGTTGCCAGCGAGAGCGCGAGCAATTCGCCCATGCTCGATGTGCCGGGGTGGCTTGAAAAGAAAAGGCTGCCGAACGCAACCGCCGTCGTCATGGCGCTGAACATGACGGCGCGTGTGAGCGGAGACGCCAGAAGGCTCGTCTCGCCTTCGCGCCAGGCGAGCACATAGTAAATTTTGAACGCGACGCCGACGCCGAGCAGGACCGGCAGCGCTATGATGTTCGCGAAATTCAGTGGCAGCTTGATCAGAACGCACAGCTCCAATGTCACTAACCCGGCGAGAAGCAGCGGCACCAGCGTGAGGAGAACGTCGGTGACCCGACGCAATGCGACGAATAGAATGATCGTGATCGAGATCAGCGCCAGCGCGCCCGCTTCGATAAACGAATGCACGACGGTTTTCGCCGATTCCTGAATGAGGATCGGAACGCCGGTCGCATTGGGGTCAACGGCGAGCACGGCCGAGGCGAAGCGCCGTAGATTAGCATTGTCATTCCCATCGCCTTTGGGGCCGACTTCGACGCGGGCGCGGCCATCAGCGGTCGTCCAATCGGCGATGACTTCAGGCGGAAGGTTTTTGAGCGTGATCGGCTCGGCCTTCACGGCCGCGCGAATCTGTGACAGTCGCAGCTTCATGCCATCAAGCAGCGTTGCGCCGATTTTCGCACGCACTTCCGGCGTTGCTTCGGCGAGCTTGCGAAGGGTTGTCGCCATGTGCGCGGCGAGCGCTGAAGCCCCCGGCAAGCGGCTGACGTCTTCGAAATTTTTTGCTGTTTCCAGTAGCGTCTGTTTCGTGTCGGCGTCGGTCGGCGCCGGCGCCATGTCCTCCGGATCAGGCTCGATCGTCGGCCCGATGAGATCATAGCAGTCGCGAATGAGCGCCAGCTTCTCGTCCTGATGATCGGGCACGAAACTCGCGAGCGTGACGGTGCGGTCGACCTCCGGCAACTTGTCGAGCCTGGCCGCGAGGGCTTTTGCGTCGGAGAGGTTCGGCGTCAGGATTTCGATTGTGTTCGGCGCGGTGTTGGGATCGCGCATCAGATCATTGAAGGTCGAGACCGATTCCACCTTGCTCGAACGCAGGTTGATCGGATTGAAGTCGAACTCGAGCTTGGAAAGCAACGGAATGCCGGAGGCGACGCCCAGGGCGGTCAAACTCAGGATAATCCACCGATGCCGCGCCATGAACCGATCGACCGGCTGAAGTGAGCGGTAGCCGACATCGTGCAGTTCGCCGGGCGGGTTCAGCACCTCGAGCAGGGCAGGAAGGAGCGTGATGCTCGTCAGGAACGCGATGATCATGCCGCTTCCGGCAATCAGGCCCAGTTCGGATACACCGCTATAATCGGTCGGCAGGAATGCGTAGAAGCCGGCTGTCGTCGCGGCTGCGGCAAGCGCCAACGGTTTCCCAGCCTTTTTTCCGGCGGCGATGAGCGACTCGCGGAGGTTACGATGACTGAAGCGTTCGTGCCTATAACGGACCGCGTATTGAATGCCGAAATCGACGCCGATGCCCACGAAAAGAACGGCAAAGGCGACGGAAATGAGGTTTAGTGCCCCGACAAGCAACAGCCCGAGCGCAGCCGTCATCGCAAGGCCAGCGAAGAGACCAAGAAGGACGGCCAGGATGATCCTGCTGGACCTTAGCGCCAGCCAGAGGATGAAAAGAACGGCGGCGATCGTTATGCAGGCGTTGAGTGCCGCGCCCTCCGCCACAGTGCCGAATTCCTCATCCGCCATAGGAACCGAGCCGGTCAGCCGCACGCGAACACCATTCTCCGGCGTCAGACCCAGGCTTTTCGCGGTCTCGCGGATGAGATCTGTCGCCTCGGCGCCGGGTTCGAGATCAGAGTAGTTCAGGACCGGCTTTACTTCGAGAAAGCGACGCAGATCGGATGGGCTCGGGCTTCCGCCCGTCAAAAGCTCACCCCAGGAGAAGTACGTTACTTTTCCGGCGAGCAGATCGTCGAGGGCCTTAGCCAGCACGCCAAGCGGCTTTTCGAAATCGATCCATTTCGCCCGGTCCTCCTTGATGCCGAGTGGCACCAGGGACAACGCCTTTGCCAAACCGTTGAGGGTCGGATCGGCAGACAATGTCCCGAGAACCGGCTGTGCCTTGATGAGCCCCGCCGTGATGTCCTGGACCTCAGGGAGCGAGAGATATAGCAATCCGTTCTTGTCGAAAAACGCGCCGCCGTCGCGTCGACGGACGATCTCGAAGGGATCGGGTTTCGACGCGCTGAGGGCCGCTGCAAGTTTGGCCGCAGCATTTTCCGTCAACTCCGGCGTTCTGCCATCGATGACTATATCAATCGTATCCGTGTGCTGGGGGAAAGCGGCGTCGAACTGGCGCTCGCGCTTGCGCCAATCGAGCTCGGGCGAGATGAGCTGGCTCGTGTCTGTGGTGATGGCGAAATTATTCACGACGTAGTCAAGGGCGCCGGCCGTGAGCGCGAGCCCCAGCAGGATCGTAAGCCACGGCAGGCGTACGGCCGCCGCGACGATTCCAGCGACGACACGCTCGATCATGCTGCCGACATTGCCGCTTTATAGCGTTGAAAAGATTGGTCGTGATTAGACATTCTCAGCGGGACTCGTGATGTGCGCGGACATAAAGGTCGATTTCTCCACCAGTGCACTCATGGCGGCGAACCTGTCGAGCCGCTCGATGGAGGAGCTTGAGGAGTGTGTTGCTTTTGAGACACGTCATACCGTCGGCTTGACGGGCGCGACGTTGCCTTTGCTGCCGGTCAGAAAAATCGCGCGTAAGCTCAAGCCGGTAGGGTGGTCGGCATACCCATCGCCATTGAGCATTTAAAGTACACTTTACAGCCTGAGCTCGAGAGAGCGGCAGCGCGTAGTTGGCAGAAAACGGGGGTTTCTGCATGAAGATCATTCTGGCGCAGCCCCGAGGTTTTTGCGCAGGCGTCGTTCGCGCGATCGACATCGTCGAGCGGGCCCTCGCGCAGCGTAGCGGACCAGTCTACGTGCGCCACGAGATCGTTCACAATCGCCACGTCGTCGAGGACCTCAAAGCCAAGGGTGCGCGTTTCGTCGAAGAGCTCGCTGACGTTCCGAATGGGGCTGTTACAATTTTCAGCGCCCATGGTGTCTCGCATGCCGTCGAGGACGAGGCCCGTCTGCGGCGGCTCAATGTCGTCGATGCGACCTGCCCTCTGGTTTCAAAAGTCCACAAGCAGGGGCAGCGGTACTCTTCGCTGGGCAGAACACTCATTTTGATCGGACATGCCGGGCACGCCGAGATCGAGGGCACCCTCGGACGGATTTCCGGCCCGGTTTACCTTGTGGAGAACCGGGAGGATGTGGAAGCGCTCGACATCCCGGACGATCACCCTGTCGCCTACATCACCCAGACGACACTCAGCGTCGACGATACGCGAGCGACCATAGAAGCCATTAAAAG
>CAYYDL010000683.1:0-2210 GCA_964470545.1 uncultured Hyphomicrobium sp.
TGGCGGCTTTCTTGGCGTCGGCCAGCACGACATCATGGTCGAGATGAGCAAGCTGAAATTCGTCGACGAGCCGGTAAAGACGTCATCGACCACGACCACCACACGTCCGGCGGGCACCACCGGTGCAACCTCAGCGACCACCACGACCTCATCCAATTCGAAGAAGTGGTATCCTGATCATGCGGTGCTCAGCGGGGTCACCAAGGATCAGCTCAAAGCTATGCCGCAGTTCAAGTACAACTAAGGACACGCGGCGTAAGCTGAAGGCCCCGGATCAAATCCGGGGCCTTTCGATATCTTTTAGAACTTAGTGTCTGAAGACGGTGCATGTTAGCAGTTCCGTCGCGCTGAGTTGCGAGCGACGGCAGACCACGGTAGGGGCCAGTCGCGACATTGCCGACTGACCCGCCTTGTCACCTCGGCGGCCCTTTCCCGTCTAAGGCGCATGATTTCATCGCGTGACGTTGGTTGGGATCATAAATCCATCGAAGAAAGCCGTAAGGTCGGCGTAAGCGTGCAGCGGCAGAATGTGCGCGACAAACTGATCGGGCCGCACGATAACGACACAGCCGCTATCCCGCTCGATCCCGCGCATATCGAAAATGTCGTGACCGCTTTTCAGGTCTGGGCAGAATATTTTCTCGTAGTCGCGTAGCTCATAGCGGCCCTTTCGAGGCAAAAGTAACGATGGCATCGACTCGATTGCCAGATCGCGGTGTTCTTCCTGGAAGATCGCCCGCACATCGATGACGCTGTCGATATCCGCATCGGCCGGCGTATATCTCACGACGGGAGACGCCGGTGACTCAGCGAGAAAATCGCAGAGCGAAGCTATGCCGGAGGTTGCACTGAGCCCTTTGGTGCCGGAAAAGGCAAACAACCGCCAACGCCCGTCGGCCTCGACGACATGGCCCAGATGAACCGGCTTGGCGTCGCCGAGGCGGATCACTGGCGCGGAATGGAACCGCATGCCGATCACCAGGCCTTTAGCCAGATGCTGATATGTCGGAATGCCGGTGATGGTCGACGGCGCGTATCTTGTTTCAGTTCCCGCCGTGAAGCGGCCTTGCTTGACGAAGTATTTCTGAAACACGGTAAGATCGGCACCCTCGTTGCCGGCGTCGGCTGCCTCCTTCGGAGGATCGCTGAACAGCTTGGCGAACTCACGGTCGAAGTCGATCAGTTCCTTGGCAACCGCCTGGCGCTCCGCCGAGTAAGTATGGAGGAACTCCGGCGGGCAATGTCCCCGCAAAACGGCCGCCAGCTTCCAGCCCAAGTTGAAGCTGTCCTGCATCGATACGTTCATGCCCTGACCGGCTTTCGGGCTGTGAGTATGGCAGGCATCGCCGGCAATGAAGACGCGCGGAGCTCGCGTCCCGACTTGCTCGGTCGGTACGTCATCAAATTTGTCGCAAAGACGCTGGCCGATCTCGTAGACCGACCACCATGCGACCTCCTTCACCTCTAGCGTAAAGGGATGCAGGATACGTCGCGCCGTCGCGATGACATCCTCGAGGGTGATGTTGCGGTTCGCAACTCGCTCATTTTCTTTGAGTTGGTCTAGCTCGACATAGATGCGGACGAGATAGCCGCCTTCCCGCGGAATGATTAGGACACTGCCCTCGCTCGCGGACTGGATCACCGCCTTGAGGCGGATGTCGGGAAAGTCGGTGACGACCAACACGTCCATCACGCCCCAGGCCTGATTGGCTGAGTCGCCATGCAGCGCGCGCCCCAAGCTGCGCCGCACGATGCTGCGTGCGCCGTCGCACCCGATCACGTAGCGAGCCTTCACTATTTCGATCTGGCCGTCATGCTGGGGATCAGTCCGCTCAAGCCTCACTGTGACCGGGTGCACGGCTGCCCCGACGCTTGTTACCACCGCAGTGTCGATCTCAAGATCGACCACCCGCCGCGAATAGTCCGGCTCTAGTCGGCTCGGCGCGTTGCGCATCGTTTGCAGATAAAAATCATGCACCCGCGCCTGATTCAAAATCACATGTGGAAATTCTGAAAGTCCGTCTTCGGCATCCGGGACCCGTCCGCTGCGCACAATGTTGCGCCGATCTGCTTCGTCGGGCTTCCAGAACGTGACCTCATTAACCCAATACGCCTCCTTCAAAAGTCGCTCGCGGAACCCGAACGCGTTGAACATCTCCACGGTGCGGCAAGCGACGCCATCGGCTTGGCCGAGCAGCATCGGTCCTGAT
>CAYYDL010000684.1:0-4398 GCA_964470545.1 uncultured Hyphomicrobium sp.
GGATTACGAGCTTCTCGAAATGATCCTGTTCCGCGCCTTTCCGCGGATCGACACCAAGCCCTTGGCAAAACGCCTGCTTGCCAAGTTCGGCTCCTTCGCCGACGTGGTCTCCGCGCCTGCAGAACGCCTGAAGGAAGTCGACGGCATTGGCGATCGCGCCATTGACGAATTGAAACTGATCAAGGCCGCCGCCGAACGCCTGACCAAAGGCGAGATCAAAGCGCGCTCGGCGCTGACATCCTGGAGCGGCGTCATTGACTATTTGCGCCTGGCGCAGGGCTTCGAAACACGCGAGCAGTTCCGCATCCTTTTCCTCGACAAGAAGAACCAGCTCATCGCCGATGAGGTGCAGGGAAAAGGAACCGTTGATCACACGCCGGTCTACGTCCGCGAGGTCGTGAAGCGCGCGCTCGAACTCTCGGCAACCGCGATCATCCTCGTCCACAATCATCCGTCCGGAGATCCGACGCCCTCGCGTGCCGACATCGATATGACGAAACAGATCATTGAAGCGTCGCGCCCGCTCGGCGTCACCGTGCACGATCACGTCATCGTCGGCCGCAACGGCCACGCGAGCCTGAAGGCGCTAAGGCTGATTTAGATTGTAAGGCATCACTTGACAGATGTAAGATATTGCCTTACACATCCAATAAGCGGAGAGGTGGCGCCAGACGTTCTGGCATTTCCAAAATGAGGGGGTGGCATGTCGGATAACGCTCAATCGCTGGTAGGCCCGGGGGAGACCACTAATGATCACCTCGTTTCGCCAAAAGGAACTTCTGGAGTTTTGGGAGTCGAGTAAACCGCTTCCGCAGAAAACGATCATCGCGGAACAAGTCTTAGACATTTTGGATGCCATTGACGCGGCAGGTTCGCCTCGCGACCCGGCTTTTATCGGATTCCGATTCGACGAATGGACGGAAGATAATAAAGTTCGATACGGCGTAACGGTGTCAGATCATTGGCTTGTCTCTTATGGATGGAGCGACGGACATGCTGTTGACGTCGACCTGGAGAGAATCGATTGAGGTAACTTTTCATAGGGCGTATCCATGAGTGAGTTTCCTGTTCGCGATCCGAAGCGATGCCCCTCGCATCCGGGACGCATCCTTCGAGAATATGCAGTGCCAGCTCTCGAGCTTTCCAAAACTGCAATCGCCGAATACCTCGGGATTTCGCGGCAGACACTTTATGACCTGCTGGCGGAGAAACAGCCCGTTACACCGCAGATGGCCGTTCGCATTGGGAAACTTCTCGGTAACGGCCCAGCGCTCTGGCTCAATATGCAAACCGCCTATGATCTTTGGCACGCGAAGCGCGAAATCGATGTTTCGGGCATTCCAACTTTCAAAGCCAAGAAAGTTGCGATCCGGCAATCAATCAATCGCTGAGCGATCACGCGTATCGCGCATCGTGGCGTAGACGATCAGTGAGAGCGCGATACACCCCGAAACGTACCAATAGAAATACGTTTCGTGCCCTGCCTGCTTTAAGCGGAGCGCAATCCATTCCGCCGTGCCGCCGAAGAGTGCGACCGTCAAGGCATAGGGCAAGCCGACGCCCAGCGCCCGAACGGAGGTCGGAAAAAGCTCGGCTTTCACGATGGCATTGATCGCCGTGTAGCAAGAGACAATCGCGAGACCAGCGACGATAATGAGAAACGCATGCCACGGATCGCGTGTCGTTTGCAGCACCGTCAGCAGCGGCACCGTGCAGAGCGTGCCGAGCACACCGAACGCGATCAAAACCGGTCTGCGCCCGACCACATCGGATAACGCTCCGACGAGCGGCTGCAGCAGCATATAGACGAGCAGCGCCGCGGCCGAGATGAGCGTCGCGGTATCTTTCGAAAAGCCCGACGTGTTGACCAGGAATTTCTGCATGTAGGTCGTATAGGTATAGAACGCCAGTGTTCCACCGAGCGTCAGCCCGATGACGATGGCGACTTCGCGCGGATGCTGAAAAAGCGCTCTGAGCGAACCTTCGTGGCGTTTCGCACGCGCAAACGATTCTGTTTCGACGAGATCACGCCGCATCAAGAAAGCCACGAGCGATAGAAGCGCCCCGATCACAAACGGAATCCGCCACCCCCACGCTTCAAGATCGGCCGGCCTCAGCAACAGCTTCTGCAAAACGATCAGCACGAGCATCGCCGTTAATTGCCCGCCGATCAGCGTGACGTACTGGAAGCTCGAATAGAAACCGCGATGGCGCGAGGTCGCCATCTCCGAAAGGTACGTCGCACTCGTTCCGTATTCGCCGCCGAGGCTCAAACCCTGGATCATGCGCGCAACAAGCAGGATGACCGGCGCCGCGACACCGATTGTTCCATAGACGGGAGTTGCGGCGATCATCGCCGAGCCGAAACACATCAGCAGGACCGAAAGGGTGAGAGAAATGCGCCGCCCGTGCCTATCCGCCATCCGCCCGAACAACCATGCCCCGATCGGGCGCATCAGAAATCCGACCGCAAAAATGGCCGCGGTGTTCAGAAGCTGCGCCGTCTGGTTGCCCTCGGGAAAGAACGCCTTCGCGAAATACAGCGAGAACGCCGCGTAGACGTAGAAGTCATACCACTCGACCAGATTGCCCGAAGACCCGATCAAAATGGCCTTGATTCGGGCCCCGAAGCCCAGTTCCGACGGGGCTCTGACATCATGCACGGCTCGTATTTCCCTCTTTTTTGGGTGACCGTAACATGCGCCGCGCCGCTCCGCCGCACATCATCCCCTGAAACATTGGCGCCGCGGCTGGCGACATTGACGATGGGGTTATGCCTTCCCTAATAAGCAGACCCCGATCCACTGGCCCGGCCGGAGCCGACAAATCATGACGAAGATGCCTCACCACGCCAAGGTTATCATTCTGGGCTCTGGCCCCGCCGGATATACCGCCGCCGTTTACACAGCGCGCGCGATGCTTTCCCCAACCCTCATTCAGGGTTCGCAGCCGGGCGGCCAGCTCACGATCACGACCGACGTCGAGAACTACCCGGGTTTTGCAGATCCGATCCAGGGGCCGTGGCTGATGGAGCAGATGCAGGCACAGGCCGAGCACATGGGCACGCACATCGTGATGGACCACATCAACAAGGTCGATCTGCGCACGCGCCCCTTCCGGCTCGAAGGCGACAGCGGCGACAATTACACCTGCGACGCGCTCATCATCGCGACGGGTGCACAGGCCCGCTGGCTCGGGCTGCCGTCCGAAGAGCACTTCAAAGGCCACGGCGTGTCGGCCTGCGCCACCTGCGACGGCTTTTTTTACAAGGGCAAAGACGTCGTCGTCGTCGGTGGCGGCAACACGGCCGTCGAAGAGGCGCTGTTTCTCACAAATTTTGCCAACAAGGTGACGCTCGTCCACCGCCGCGATTTCCTGCGCGCCGAAAAGATTCTGCAGGAACGGCTCTTCAAGAACCCGAAGATCGATGTCGTCTGGGATAGTGTTGTTGAAGAAGTGATCGGTGCCCATTCGCCGAAATCGGTTACCGGCGTCGTCCTGAAGAACTTGAAAACCGGCATGACGTCGGAGCTTGCAACCGACGGCTTTTTCGTCACCATCGGCCACGCGCCCGCGACCGAGCTTTTCAAGGGCCAGCTTGAAATGACGCCATCCGGCTATCTCGTCACAGCGCCCGACTCGACCGCGACTGCGATCCCAGGCGTCTTTGCGGCGGGAGACGTCAAGGACGAGGTTTTTCGGCAGGCCGTGACCGCCGCCGGCATGGGCTGCATGGCGGCGCTCGAAGCCGAGCGCTATCTCGCAACGATGGAAGATCAGGCCGACGCCGCCGAATAGCTGTCGAACGCCATTTATCTGACCGCGAGATCAATCCGATCTCTGCGTTCGCGCGACATGATCGCGCTCATACCTGCGTATGGCTTGCTCCTGCCATGCTTCCATTGCATTGCGTCCAGTGCATAGCTACAAAGCATGAATCCAGTAAACCCCCGCTGGTGAGCCTCCGAACATGGACTGGGACAAGCTTCGCATCTTCCACGCCGCAGCGGAGGCAGGCAGCTTCACGCATGCCGGCGAGCAGCTTCATATGAGCCAGTCGGCCGTCAGCCGGCAGATCTCGGCTCTCGAAGCCAACCTTCGCGTCACGCTCTTCCATCGTCACGCTCGTGGCCTCGTCCTGACCGAGCAGGGCGAATTGTTGAACCGCACCGTCACCGAAGTCTTCGCCAAGTTGCAGACCGCCGAGACGCTGCTGTCCGATTCGACAACGAAGCCCTCAGGCGAACTCCGCGTCACCGCGCCGATCGGGTTCGGCACCATCTGGCTGACTCCGCGCCTCAGAGAATTCGGCGAGCTCTATCCCGAAATTCGCGTCGAGCTGATCCTCAATGACGATCAGGTTGACATCGGCATGCGCGCCGCCGACGCCGCGATCTG
>CAYYDL010000685.1:0-1936 GCA_964470545.1 uncultured Hyphomicrobium sp.
CGACGCAACGGGGCAACGTAGCTGACAACTATTTAGACAAGCCCGTTGCTATAACGCTACGCATCTGCACCAAGTTCAGGCAAGTGGAAGTTTTTCCTTTCGGCAAACAATCGTCATTGCATTGCACATCACAGACGCCCAAAGAAATTTCGGCAAATTGCTAAGATGCGATTACGTGCCAGAAGCGGCTTGGCAATATCCTCGCACGTTCCCAGAGCTTGATGTGAGTGCGGTGCGGGAGTTCCATTGTTGCCACTAGCTGTGACGTCGTTGAGAGTCCCAGTACATAGGGAGCACGCCGATACGAATAATTGCCGAAGGACATTTTCGGAGAGGGCCTTTTCATAGGTAGCGCGAACGTGTCCACTGGTCATTCGGTGGGCCTGTCATTTATCAAAAATTACCAACCTCCAACGCAAGATCATTGCACATGACGCAATCCATCGACGATTATATGCCTCCGAAGATCTGGACGTGGGACGCGCCGAACGGCGGCCAATTCGCAAACGTCAATCGCCCGGTCGCCGGCCCCACGCACGAGAAGGAGCTGCCGGTCGGAAAACATCCCCTGCAGCTCTATTCGCTCGCGACGCCCAACGGTCAGAAGGCCACGATCATGCTCGAGGAACTCCTTGAGCTCGGGCATACCGGCGCCGAATACGACGCCTGGCTGATCCGTATCACCAAGGGCGATCAATTCGGAAGCGGCTTTGTCGAGGTAAATCCGAATTCGAAGATTCCGGCACTGATGGATAGAAGCGGCAGCACGCCGAGGCGCGTATTCGAGTCCGGCGCCATTCTGCTCTACCTCGCGGAGAAGTTCGGCGCGCTTTTGCCGACCGACATCGATCGGCGAACGGAAGCGCTCAATTGGCTCTTCTGGCAGATGGGTAGCGCCCCTTATCTCGGAGGCGGCTTCGGACATTTCTACGCTTATGCGCCGATAAAAATCGAGTATGCAATCAACCGTTTTGCGATGGAGGCGAAGCGGCTGTTGGACGTCCTCGACCGCCATCTCGCGACACATGCATTCATGGCGGGAGATGAATACTCGATCGCCGATATCGCGGTCTGGCCGTGGTACGGGCTCATGGTGAAGGGCGAGTTGTATGACGCAGCCGAATTTCTGCAGGTGCAGGATTATAAGAATGTCATGCGTTGGGCCGATACCATTGCCGAACGTCCTGCGGTAAGGCGAGGCCGGATGGTCAATAGCACGTCAGGCGCTCCCGCCACCCAACTTCGCGAGCGCCACGACGCGAGCGACTTTGAAACGAAGACGGAGGACAAAATTCGCGCATGACGTTGACGCTCTCGCGACGGCTCGTCGGTTCTCAGCAACCGCGCCTCGTCATGCAGCGGCCATATCCGGGCTCGTCGACGCCCCACTGATCGAAGCAGATGTGACGGGCGTCGCGACAGTGCATCTCATACGCGCTACGCGGCGGAATTCCGGAATTGTCGCTGCTATTGATCGCTGACCACGGGACGTCGACCACCACGCCAGGATCTGAATCCCAGCCGCGTCCGCCGCGGCTATGAGCGTTCATTTGATAGGCGGCGGCCGCGCCCGCAACCAGGACACCGGCCAGCGCCGTCACGGCGAATATCTTCATCGCTTCCCCTCCCGGTATTTCCGTCCGTCTGCCGGAGTGTGCGCGGCGAACCTTGCCGGAGGGTGTCGGATGATTTCCAATTCGCTCCGCTCGGTTAGCGTCCCGCCAAGGCTCGCTTCAAAAGGGGACGCTTGCTGAAGAATTAAAGAGACCCGGCCTCCCGCTTTGGTTTCGCGGTTCTTAAGCCAGGCTCAGGAACAAACGTTCGGCCCACAGCGTTGGCTTCGGAGATATCCAAGGTCGTTGGGAGGATGTGATTATGGCGCGCATGGAGACATCGGAGGATGTCAGAACGGCATCGCACGATTTGACGGATAAAG
>CAYYDL010000686.1:0-1556 GCA_964470545.1 uncultured Hyphomicrobium sp.
TGCTCTCCACGGGTCTCGCCCCGCCAAGGGTGTCCGTGATGGTTCGAGCAGCCGCAAGCACAGTCGGCGCAAGCTGCTCGAGCTGAGCGGCACTGACGCGGAAGGTAGGCGCCGTGACGCTCAACGCCGCAACCGGCTGCCCGCGAAAATCGAAGATCGGAGCCGCCAGGCAATGCACGCCTTCCGCATGCTCCTCGCGATCGAAGGCGATGTGCGTGCGGCGGATATCCTCCCATTCGCGCATCATCTCGTCGCCATTCGCGAGGGTATGTGGCGTGAAGCGGTGGAAGTTCAGTTGCTCGAGGAGACCGGCGCGCGCCTGGGGCGACAGGAACGCCGTCAGCGCCTTGCCGAGCCCGGTGCAGTGGACCGGGCAGCGCCTGCCGATCGCCGAATACAACCGAATGGAATGCTCGCTGTCGACCTTGTCGAGATAGACGATCTCGTTGTCGATGAGCGATGCGAGATGGACGGTCTCGCCAGTTTCCTTGGCCAACGCTCGCAGCACGGCGGAGGCTGCGCTGCGCACATCCGAGCGTTCCCAGGCCCATCGCGATATTTCCATCAAATGGAGGCCGAGCTGGTAGCGCGTCCCGCTCGCATCCATCCCGACAAGCCTGCGGGCCTCCAGCAGCGCAAGGATCCGATACAGCGTCGAACGCGGCAGGCCGGTGGCGGAAGAGAGTTCGGCAAAGCTGGGGGGCGACGGCGCGTGGGCGATCACGTCCAGCACGTCGAACGCCTTTTCGAGCGCCGCCGTGCCCGAGATCTTCGGACGCGCTTTTGAGGCCGGCTTGACAGGCGGTGTGAGCTGCTGAATATTGTCCACCATGTGAATATCCATTCCATATCGTGAGATGTCAAGGGGGTGCCGGTGAAGGCCGTTTTCGTTCTCTACGACTCGCTCAACCGGCATGCCCTGAGTTGCTATGGATCGCCGACGAGAACTGCCAATTTCGACCGGCTGGCGCGTCGTGCGGTCCGTTTCGACAATCATTATGTCGGGTCGCTGCCCTGCATGCCGGCGCGCCGGGACATGATGTCCGGCCGGCTTTCCTTCCTGCACAGGGCGTGGGGGCCACTCGAGCCGTTCGACAACGCGTTTCCGGAATTGCTCGCGGGAGGTGGCGTCTACTCACACCTCGTGACCGACCACTATCATTATTGGGAAGATGGCGGGGCGACGTACCACGGCCGCTACGACACGTTCGAATTCATCCGCGGCAAGGAGCGCGATCCCTGGGCGGCGGTGGTCGAGCCGGACTGGGACGCCATCGCGGAACGAACGCATCCCTTGCAGTTCAGCCGCAAGCGGCGCGACAAATTCGCCCAATACGCCCTGAACCGGGTCCACTTCAAATCCGATGACGACTTCCCGTCCAAGCAATGCTTTGCGAGCGGACTGCAATTCATTCGCAACAATCGAGACAGCGACAACTGGTTTCTCCAGCTCGAAACCTTCGATCCGCATGAGCCTTTCCACGCGCCCGAGCGCTTCCGCGAGCAATTTCCGACAAACTATGCCGGGCCCCGCCTCGACTGGCCGCCCTCTGCGC
>CAYYDL010000687.1:0-3113 GCA_964470545.1 uncultured Hyphomicrobium sp.
AAGAAGTCTATCTCGGTCACTGAGGGCGGACGCATGTTCGAGGTCAAGAATCTGTCGGTCGCGTATGGCCAGAGCGAAGTACTTCACGGGGTCGACTTTGCGGTCTCGCCCGGTGAGATCGTGGCCGTGGTCGGGCGCAACGGCATGGGCAAGTCGACGCTGATGAAATCGCTGATCGGTGTCATGCCCGCACGGAGCGGGCAGATCATCGTCGACGGCGCCGATGTTGCACCTTTGCCGAGTCATCGTCGCGTTGCTCGGGGCCTCGCCTATGTGCCGCAGGGCCGCCAGATCTTCGGCACGATGACCGTCGAGGAAAATATCGAAACCGGCTTGGTGGTGACCGGGAAAAGCAACATTCCGCGGGAGATCTTCGATCTTTTCCCAATTCTCGCGGATTTCAAAAATCGGCGCGGCGGCAATCTGTCGGGCGGGCAGCAACAGCAGCTTGCGATCGCCAGGGCGCTCGCAAGCGATCCGAAAATACTACTACTCGACGAGCCGACCGAGGGTATCCAGCCGTCCATCATCAAGGACATTGCGCGCTTGCTGCGGGAAATCCGCGATCTGCGCAACATCTGTATCGTGGTGTGCGAGCAGGTGCTGAGTTTCGTGCTCGACGTGGCGGACCGCCTGCTCGTGATGGAGAACGGCCGGATCGTCCATACCGATACGCGCAATAACGTCGACGAGGCTGCCGTGGCCCGATTCCTTGCCGTCTGACGAATTCATCGCGGCTCAGTAGCGACGTAGCGGCCGCATTACGGATGCCGGAAACACCGAGAGAGGACGTCAATGCCAAAGACCATCGTGAAAATCGATCTCAAGGAGTCTCCTTACAAAAATGAGATGATCCACAATCGGTGGCATCCCGACATTCCGATCATTGAATGGGTCAAGCCCGGCGACGATTTCATCATCGAGACTTACGATTGGACCGGCGGCTTCATTCAGAACAATGATTCCGCCGACGATGTCCGCGACATCGATCTATCGATCGTTCATTTCCTGAGCGGGCCGATCGGCGTTCGTGGCGCCGAGCCCGGCGATCTGCTGGTTGTCGACGTGCTCGACATCGGGACGCTGCCGGAAAGCCAGTGGGGCTTCAACGGCTTCTTCTCAAAGAAGAACGGCGGCGGATTCCTGACCGACCACTTCCCGCAGGCGCAGAAGTCGATTTGGGATATCTCCGGTCTGTACACACACTCACGACACGTTCCTGGGGTGAAGTTCGCCGGCCTTGTGCATCCTGGGCTGATCGGGTGCCTGCCGGATCAGAAGCTGCTCGACACTTGGAACAAGCGGGAGGTCGACTTCATCGCGACCGATCCCGCGCGCGTTCCCCCGCTTGCCAACGCTCCCTTTCCTTCGACGGCGCATGCGGGAAGTGCGAAGGGCGAGGTCAAGGCCAAAATCGCTGCGGAGGGCGCGCGCACGGTGCCGCCCCGTGAGCATGGCGGTAACTGCGACATCAAGGACCTGTCGCGCGGATCGAAGATCTATTTCCCGGTCTATGTGCCAGGTGCAGGTCTGTCGATGGGCGACCTGCATTTCAGCCAAGGCGACGGGGAGATCACCTTCTGTGGTGCGATCGAGATGGCGGGGTGGCTGCACCTCAAAGTCGATATCATCAAGGACGGCATGGCCAAGTACGGCATCAAGAATCCAATCTTCAGGCCGTCGCCCATCGTGCCGAACTACAACGACTATCTCATCTTCGAGGGAATCTCGGTCGATGAGTATGGCAAGCAATACTACCTCGACGTCCATATCGCCTATCGGCAGGCCTGCCTCAACGCGATCGAATATCTGACCAAGTTCGGGTACTCGAAAGCTCAGGCTTACGCGATTCTCGGGACCGCACCGGTGCAAGGCCACATTTCCGGTGTCGTCGATATTCCAAATGCCTGTGCAACCCTGTGGCTACCGACGGACATTTTCGCCTTCGACGTGATGCCCAACGCCTCCGGGCCGATAAAGCACGTCGAACCGGGTGTCGACGTCCCGATGTCGCCTGACAAGTAATGTCCAGCCGGCGGGCGCTCCCGCGCCCGCCAGCCGTTTGCTGTGATGAGGAGAAAAGCTGTGCCGACTTACGACTATTTTTGCGCCGCTTGCGGGGCGTTCACCACGATGCGTCCTATGGCCGAATGCGAGCAGCCTGCCGCATGTCCCTCGTGCGGCCGCAACGCGCCGAGAGCGTATCTCACGGCCCCGCAGCTCTCGGGTCTATCGCAGGAGGCCCGCCTGGCTTACTCAACAAATGAGCGAAGCGCCCATGCTCCGTCTACGCTTTCAGGCGCGATGAGGAGTCACGGCAAGGGTTGTGCATGCTGCTCCGGCGGTGCGTCACGCGGAATGCGCCGCGAACGCGGCAGCGCGAAAGGCTTTCCCAGCAAGCGTCCCTGGATGATTTCACATTGAGACCGCTGTCGCGTTGTGGCTGTCCAGAATGGACCGAAAGGAAATGCTGCGGCGAGCCGCCGTAAACGCTGGGTAATGGATTTATTTACAGCGCAAGCGAGTTCACATGCCGCGGTCCCCTCCGTTCCGGTAACATGCGAGCCAAAGAGTGCGACGCTGACCCGGGGGAAGGTCTGGCATCTCTACTGTGCCGTTCCAATCTGGCAGCGCGTTCCACGCCGCGATTGCTTCGGAATGAGCCATTGTCGAAGCTCCCGGCCGGCCTGGCATGCCCCGTTGGAATCAGTGATGGCTTTGAAGGGGCGAGCCGTGCGAATTGAAGCCGGCCTAGATGAGGACAGGGCAGCCTAGCCGCCGTCCTCTATATTGTAGGATATCCGTGAGCCATCCGAGATGACGAACAAGTACGCGACCGCCAATTTGAAGGATATCCGCGCTATGATTGCCGGTGAGATGGTTCGATTCGAGAAATGCAATTGCCGCCGGAAGAGCAATTGACGCACCGAGACGTCACATTGCGTGTCCTGGACTCGACTTTTTACGCCGCCCTATGAATCCTCCGCGTGGAGCCATTCGGCGAAGGCTAAGGAAGGGTACAGCTAACGTGTCGGCTGTCCGTTACACTGCGGTAATGACATGGGGGAACATTGGTTCCTGCGTTGTTAGGGCCAAGCCTTGGAGATTGGCAA
>CAYYDL010000688.1:0-1608 GCA_964470545.1 uncultured Hyphomicrobium sp.
GGCCCTCGCAAGCTAAAAAGGGCGGCGCAACCTTGCAGTCACGCCACCCCCGGAAAGATCAAAGCGCGCTATCGGCCTCAGCCGAACTTGAACATCTTTTTGAGGTTGTGCGAGAGCGCGCCGCGCTTTTCCTTCCGCGCCACGTCCGCTTCGCTTCTGAGCCACGTCATCTGCACCACGCGCCGTTCGCCGACGAACGGCGTATGACCGTGCCACGACCAGTCGGAGCGGCGGAATGCGAAGACGGTCCCGGTCAGCGGGCTGACCTGTTCGACGTAATCCTCGAAGTCGTGGTCGTTCTTCAGAACGCGCAGGCAACCGGCGCCCGTGCCATCCCACTTGTCGTTCAAGTAGGTCAGCATCGTCGCGATCTTCGCTTCACCGTCCGTGTGGATGCGCCCGTCCTTCGCAGCCGAGAGCTTGCGGATCGTGATCATCTTCGGCTTGCCGACGAGATCGATGTCGAGCTTCTCAGAAACGATCTTCGAAACCTCCGGGCTCTTCAAGTCCTCAAGCAACTTTTGGAAAGCGCCGTGAATGCCGGCGCCGATGTCGGTCTCCGTCAGGAACCCTGGCTCCTTGAGATCCGGAAAGTCTTTTTTCAAAGGCTCGACCGCCGGCGTTTGAATGAAGTTCTCGCCGACGAGATAGTTGAAGGGATCGCGGCCGGTCCGAGCGGCCTTGAGGCCGTCGATGTTGATGCAGGCAAAGGTCATAGACGTTCCCCGTTATTGACTGAACCCGTGTTGAAATCCGATTTACGGCGGCGCCAGTGTCGACACAAGAGGCGGCCCGATCGCGCGTCGACATTTGCCCGCGAGAGGCACCTTTACCGCTGGAAAAGTGGGCGTAAAAGCGGCGCGTTTTGCGCCAGTGCAAGAGATGACGGACTTTTGTTGAACGGGACAGGATTATGAACATCCACGAGTATCAAGCCAAAGAGCTTTATCGTCAGTTCGGTGTTCCAACGCCGAACGGTTTTCCCGCCTTCTCGGTGGAAGAAGCCGTCGCTGCCGCGAAAAAACTTCCGGGTCCCGTTTGGGTCGTCAAAGCCCAAATTCATGCGGGCGGCCGCGGCAAAGGCAAATTCAAAGAAGCCTCCGCCGGAGACAAAGGCGGCGTCCGCCTCGCAAAATCACTCGATGAAGTCGAGACGTTCGCGAAGGAAATGCTCGGCGCGACGCTCGTCACCGTGCAGACCGGGCCATCGGGCCGCACCGTCAACCGCCTCTATATCGAGGATGGCTCCGCCATCGATCGTGAGCTTTATCTTTCCGCCCTCGTCGACCGCGCATCCTCGCGCGTCGCGTTCATCGTCAGCCAGGCTGGCGGCATGAACATCGAGGACGTCGCCCACGAGACGCCCGAAAAGATCCACACGCTGACGATCGATCCGGCGACCGGCTATCAGCCCTTCCACGGCCGCAAGGTCGCATTCGCGCTGGGTCTCAAGGGCGATCAGGTGAAAGCCTGTGGAAAACTTGTTGAGAACCTCTATCGCATGGTCGTCGAGAAGGACATGAGCCTCCTTGAGATCAATCCCCTCGTCGTCACTAAGGACGGCAAGCTCATCTGCCTCGACGGCAAGATGAACTTCGATTCAAATGC
>CAYYDL010000689.1:0-8999 GCA_964470545.1 uncultured Hyphomicrobium sp.
TCACAGGCTGCGTAACGTCGATCACGACACGCATCTTGCCCGCTGCCGCGAGCCCGGCGCGCACATTCTTGACGAGACCGACCGGCGCATTTCCATCGAGTGTCGGGAGACGGACATTGACTTCAGGCAGCTCGACAATGACCCTGTTCGGATTCGAGAGGGCAAAGATTTGATAGTCGACCTTGCTGTCGAGGCCGATGACGAAGCGGGTTCCGGTGAGGCGGTGCGCGGGAACGGGGGCCGGCACGGCCGTCGCAGCCGTTGCTGCGACCAGCAACTCGTCGGCGTAGGCAGGACACACGGCGTCGGCGGCGAAAAGTGCCTCTAAGACGCCGCAAAGTGCGCGTCGAGCCAGACTACGCATCCGTTCCTTCCCCCAAGGCGCACCCGCCCAACCCCGTGCGCCACAGATACTTCTGTGTGCCTACGGAAGATGGCGTTTTGGCGGTCAGAGTGGCACAGGGATTAACGTTATCGGCTCAGGCGGTTAACTCGCCGTTAAGCAGCGAATTCGAGGCGAAAGAAATACCGTTGTCTAAGTGTGCCAGGCAGACGCCGCTTCTTCGTCGCTCTCGCGCGCGTCGACCCATCGCGAGCTGCCGTCGGCAAGCGTTTCTTTCTTCCAGAACGGCGCGCGAGTCTTGAGGTAGTCCATCAGGAATTCCGCTCCTGCGAACGCGTCCTGCCGGTGTGGTGCGCAAGCGATGACGAGCACGATATTGTCGCCTGGCTTGAGTTCGCCGACACGATGGACGATCAGCGAAGCCGAAAGCCTGAAGCGTTGCCGAGCTTCCACTTCGATGCGTTCGAGCTCGGCTTCCGTCATTCCGGGATAGTGTTCGAGCGTCATCGATACGAGCGGCTTACCCTGGACATCGCCACGAACCTTGCCGACGAACGATGCAACGCCGCCGATGCCCGTATCGCCCGCTGTGAGTTGCGCCACCTCCGCGGAGAGATCGAAATCGGCACTCGAAACACGACCGGCCACGGAACTAGCCCCCTGTCACCGGAGGAAAGAATGCGATCTCGCGTGCCCGACCGATAAACGCCGTCGGCTTGGCGTGCGCATGATCAAGCGCGACGCGAATGGCTTCCGGCTTCGCGAAAGCGTGATCGAAAGGATGCCCGCGACGGGATTGCCAGAGGAGTAGCTCGCTGACGGTCCGAACGTCCGGCGGCAACGTCAAACGCTCCTCGCCGACGCCGGCTCGTTCGCGCAGCCAGGCGAAATAGCGCAAGGTGACTTCGGCATTGGTCTTGGTATCGGTCATTTCGCTCTCAGCGATAGATCGCGTGACGGACCCCGGCTTTCAGATAATCATAGCCGGTGACGAGTGTAAGGAGGGCAGCAATCCAGAGCAGGACGACGCCGATTTCCGTCGTCGCCGGAAGAATGCCTTCCGCCGCCGGACCCGCGAGGAGCATCGCCAGCGCCACGAACTGAACCGCGGTCTTCCACTTCGCGAGCTGCGTAACGTGAATCTTAACGTTCAATTCGGCGAGAAATTCGCGAAGCCCGGATACCAGAATTTCGCGGGACAGGATGGTGAGGGCCGCCCAGATCGACCACCCGCCGATCGTTCCGTTGTAGACGAGCATGAGGAGCGTAGCTCCGACCAGAAGCTTATCCGCAATCGGGTCTAGCATACGGCCAAGGTTCGATTGCTGCTCCCAAATGCGGGCCAGATAGCCGTCTAGCCAGTCCGTGACGCAGGCCGCCACGAAAATCGCGAATGCGATCCAGCGCGAAACTTCGCCCGTGCCGAAGAACAGCACGCCCGCCAGGACGGGCACAGCCGCAATCCTTCCATACGTCAGGATGTTTGGCAGGCTCATTGAAGGCGAGCGGTGCGCGACGTGATCCATAATTTTGGGTAGCCGCAGCAGCGCGGCGCCGTCAATCCCCAGACGACAGTGTGGCGGATAAAGGTGAATGCTTCAGGGCAGAAAGCCGCAGCAAGACCCCTAAGAAACGGCTGCCGGAGCGGGAGTAGGAGGCGGCGCGACCGCAGCCGGCGGCGCAAAAGCTTCCCGGCTGACGATCCCCGATCGCCGGAGTGCTTCGTAGACTGCTATCCGAAGATCGGATTGCGCCCTGAGCGAATTCGCAATGTCGGGAAAGAGCACGCGCAGCGTATACTCCGTGGTCGTCGGCGTATAGCCGTCGAAAGTCGCGAGCGGCGCGGGTTCCCGCAACACGCTCTGATGTCGATTTGCGCACTCGACGATAATGGCCAGCACCTTTCTCGGATCGATGTCTGGCCCCGCGGAGAATTTGAGCACCACCCGCCCGAGGGCGCTGCGGTGTGTCCAGTTCAGAACACGCCCGGTGATGAGTTCGGAATTCGGCACGATGAGGCTCGCGCGATCGAATGTCTCGATTTCCGTCGACCTGACAGAAATGCTTCTGACGGTTCCTTGCTCGGTCCCGACGACGATCCAGTCCCCCACCTTGATGGGGCGCTCGATCAGCAGGATGAGGCCGGACACGAAGTTATTGACGATCGATTGCAGACCGAAGCCGATGCCGACGGAGAGTGCGCCGGCGACGATGGCGAGATTCGTTATGTTGAAGCCGGCATAGGAGATGGCGATGACCGCTCCAAGCCCGGTGCCCGCATAGCCGACCGCGGTGTCGATGGAGTTCGCGATACCGGGATCCATGCGAGGCGCGATCAGGACGTTGTCCCGGAGCCGGCGCTGGAGCAGCCGGGTTACCAGAATCACAGCGATGAATATCGCAACGCCGATCAGAATTCGGACGATGGAAATCCGGATCGAGCCAATTTCGAAACCGAAGAACAGCCGCCGCAGCCAATCGCGAATGTCGGACGGGGCGAATCCCCACTGAAGCATCAGGACGGGCAAAGTGAGAAAGGCGACGCCGGCCGTTAGGATGATTTCGGTGAGCCAGCCGAACTGCCGCCGGCGCACTTCATCGAAGCCCATGCGCTCTTCGAGCAGCACGCTGATCTGACCGCGCGATGTCGTGCTTCCGCGTGTGAACGCCCGTATCGCCAAGCAAAGAAGCAGCGCCACGAGACCGACGACGCCGGTCATGACGAGCTGTTGGGCCAGGAAGCGGCCGAGAGCGACGTAGCCGGCGAGGCAAAGACCTATGATGCCGAGCGCAGCGACCCAGAGCGGCGCCTTCAGCCAGATCGGTTCGCTGCGGCCGACCGGCCGGGTGAACGCCGCCTCGCTTGTTTCGAACGGCGTAAGCAACAGGCCGATCAAGACGAGAGCGAACGCGATACTCGTGAACAGCGACTGCGCAACGCTCATCGCCAGCGGGAAGTAAAGGATTTGCGCGAATTTTGAGAGGAAGAGATCAATAGAATAGATCAGCGTCAGGATGACCAGCAGCCGGCTGACCCGTCGCGCACTGCGTGTCGAAAGCTGCATCAAGCGCCGCTCCGGGCGGCGTGGTGCGAAGACGGTGGTTATCAGCGCTGAGACGGCGACAAAAACAAGTGTGCACTCGAGCAGAGCGACACCAACGGGGGCAGCCGTAGGATAGTAGAGCAGACCGAGATATTGGAGGCCGCCGTACGCTAGAAAGGCCGCTGCAATCCCGGGGATCGCTCGGGCAGGTGCAATCCAGGCCGCGGAGGCCGCGCGCTCGAAGAAACTCGGAGGGGTCGCATTGGGCCCTGGCCGATATCGCGTCAGCCCGAGGACAAGGGTTTTCAGCAGAAGATAAAGACCGACGACCGCCGCGAGCAGAATGAGCGCTCGAACTTTCTGCTGGCTGACCGCCGACCACCAGTCTTTGGCATTATATTCAAGCCGCCACGCGACCCCTGCTCTCCGATGCGCGAAATCGTTCCAGAAATCGGGAAACAGTGGGCTCGTCATCTGCTCTGTCAGGTTACGGACGAACAGCTTGAGGCGAATGTCAGTGATCTTGTCGATCGCTTGGCGCGCGCGCCACCACGTCACCTCGAGCGTCTTGATCGCGCCGGATACCTCCGATTCTTGCGCATCGAGGCGCGCGCGTTCAGCCGCGACGGCGGGTGTCTCCGGTGGCGCATCTTTTGCGGGCGGCGGTCCCAGCCGCTTGATTTGTGCCTGCAGGTCTGTCAGTCGCGGCCGCAGTCCGTCCGCGGTCTGGGTCGTCTTTGAAATCACGTCGTCGATGGTGTCGCGCAGGCGTCCGAGATCCGTATCGACACCCTTGATGGATGAGAGAGTTTTTTCCGCCCCGTCCATCTGGCCGACGATATTGGTGATCGTTGAATTGACTTCGGGTGAAAGAGCGGCCGGAGCCGGAGGAGCAGGCGCTGGTGCCGGCGCGCTGGAAGCGGCAGGGGCAGCAGCAGCAGGGACAGGAGCCGCGGGTGCTGTCGTGGTCCCGCCTGCGGGAGCCGCTTGAGCAGGTGCGGATTGAGCGGGCGCGGATTGGGCCGGCTGCTGTGCAGGCGCCTGTCCAGCAGGTGCAGCGCTCGGCGCTGGAGCAGCAGCTGGCGCGGGCGCCTGCGTCTGAGGGGTCGCTGGCGCTGCAGCGGGCGTCGGGCTCGTCTGCGTTTGCGCCACCGGTGCCCAGCCATTGGCAGGCGCATTCTCCGCGCCGACGCGCGGAACGGAGAATAACATGGCTACGGCGGCAACCGCGAGTACACGTCTCAGCATCAGCAGAACAGAAGCCCTTGAATGACAACGGCGAGATGACAAAAGGAAGAAGCCCCTTGGCCCCGAAGTGCCGCGAAAATAGGGCAGTGCACCTCCGGCTGGCTAGCCACTAAAAAGCTTCCGCGACTATCCCGCCCGTTCGTGGAAAAAATCGTAGATTTTCTTCGCCATGTCGGCCGAGATGCCATCGACGGCCTTCAAGTCTTCCACACCGGCACGTGAAACCGCTTTGGCCGAACCGAAATGCTTCAGCAACGCACGTTTTCGGGTCGGACCGACGCCGTCGATTTCGTCGAGCGGATTGGCGCCGAGAGATTTTGCGCGTTTTGCCCGATGCGTACCGATGGCAAATCGATGTGCTTCATCACGCAGCCGCTGCACGAAATAGAGGACCGGATCTTTTGCTTCAAGCATAATTGGGCGGTCATGTCCCGGGATGTGGAAATGTTCACGTCCCGCGTCGCGGTCCGGCCCCTTGGCAACGCCGATCAATGCAATGTCGTGAAGCCCGAATCCGGCAAGAACCTCGCGCGCAACGGAAAGCTGTCCGAGACCGCCGTCAATCAGTACGAGATCTGGCCTGTCCGGAAACGCAGCCTCTTCCGCGGGATCGTTGGGCTCTTCGACGATCGGCGACAACGGGCCGCCGCCGACATCGGATGCAATTTCTTCGACCTCCGTCTCGATCTCATCGAGGACTTCCGCTTCCGCAATGCGTTTGAAGCGTCGCGTCAGCACTTCGCGCATCATTGCGTAGTCATCGCCGGGGGTAGTCTCCGGCCACTTGATGTTGAACTTCCGGTATTGACCTTTGACGAAACCTTCCGGTCCCGCAACGACCATCGCACCGACGGCATTCGTGCCCATGATGTGGCTGTTGTCGAACACTTCGATGCGGCGCGGTACGGCAGGCAGCCCAAAGCGCTCTGCGACACCTTCGAGAAGCCGCGCCTGGGACGAGCTTTCGGCAAGCTTTCGTCCCAACGCTTCGCGCGCGTTGGCCAGCGCATGCTCGACAAGCGTCGACTTCGTGCCGCGTGCAGGAACGCGAATTTCGACTTTGCGCTCGGCCTTCGTCGACAAAGCTTCCGCCAGCAGTTCGCGGTTGGGGATGTCGTGCGAGATCAGGATCAGCCGCGGCACCGGCTTGTCGTCGTAGAACTGCGCAATGAAGCTATCGAGCACGTCTTCGACATTCAATGAACGGTCCGCTTTCGGATAGTAAGCGCGATTGCCCCAGTTCTGCCCCGTGCGGAAGAAGAAGACCTGGATGCAGGTTTGCCCTCCGTCCTGATAGGCAGCGAACACGTCGGCTTCTTCCACGCCTTCGGGGTTGATCGACTGATCGGCGGTCACGTGCGCCAATGCCCAGAGACGGTTGCGATATTTGGCAGCCGTCTCGAATTCAAGCTTCTCGGCTGCGTCTTCCATCAACCGCTGGTACATCTCCCGGACTGTCTGGCTATCACCGCTGAGGAAGCGTTCAGCCTCATCGACGAGCTTGCCGTAATCGTCGAGGTTGATCTCGCCCGTGCACGGCGCGGAGCATCGCTTGATCTGATAGAGCAGGCACGGCCGCGTGCGGCTGTCGTAGACGCTGTCAGAGCATGAGCGCAGAAGGAATGCCCGCTGCAGCATGTTGACCGTGCGGTTGACCGCGCCAGCCGATGCGAACGGCCCGAAATATTCGCCTTTGCGGTTCCGTGCGCCGCGATGTTTCATCACGGCCGGCGCCGCATGGTCGCGGCAGATCAGAATGTACGGGAACGACTTGTCGTCCCGCATCAGAACATTGAAGCGCGGCCGAAAGCGCTTGATGAGGTTCGCTTCGAGCAGCAGCGCCTCTGCTTCAGTGCGAACGGTGACGAACTCCATCGACGCCGTCGCGAGGATCATCCGCGCGATGCGGTTCGTATGGCCGTTGAGGCGCGCATAATTCGAGACCCGGGCCTTGAGCGACCTCGCCTTGCCGACATAGATCACATCGCCGGCCGTATCGAGCATTCGATATACGCCGGGGCTCTGCGGCAGCATCTTGAGATAGGCGGCGATCACCTCCGGCCCCGTCTTTCCGGGTGTTTCGGGGTGAGATGTCGTCGTCGCGGGTTCTTCGGTCATGGCGCACCTAAAATTGGGCGGCCGCCGAGGTCAAGCAAGGCATCGTGCCATGCGCCACAAAAACACCACGCAGAGGGGGTGCTGTCCAATTTCCTTGAAAGATCAGGATATCCGGATGCGCCGAGGGGGGTGTCATGCGTCGCGTCATCGCCAGTCTTGGCCTCGCTCTTCTCATTATCCTGCCGGCAATCGCGCTGGCGAAACCGGCGAAGCACAAGCAGCCGAAGCCGTTCCAAAATTCAGAAGAGCTTCTCAGATGGATAAACATCTATCGCAAAAATCCTGATCCGCAGCGATTGCCGGAAGCGGTCAAGGCAATGTCGGCGCTCGGCGTGACCAAGGATACGGACCAGAGCGGTGTCTATATCGGGTTCGTTGCCGGCGTGTTGGGTGCTAACCCGCTGATAGCAGAAGATCTCGTCGCGAAAATGTTTCCGTTGCCGCCGGAAAATCAGGTCATCGTCATAAAGGCGATCGCATATTCGGGTCTCCCGCACTGGCGCGACACGTTGACGAAATTCGTCGAGCGTATGCCAGCGCGAAAAGTGCTGATCGACCGATACGTCTTCGGCAACAAACCGACTCTGACGGAACTCTCCATCAAGGATGATTCCGGCGTCATCGATCTCAATTGGGGCTACTACTTCGCAACCGGTTGGGAGGCGCCAATCCGGCGCATCGTCGCGGCTCTTGTGCTGTCGCTCGACAAGGACAAAGTCGATTATCTGACGATCGGCGCGATGGCGAAATGGACGCTCGCGCAGAATGCTTCGCGCAATGACGACCTCCTGACAATGCTGAAAAAGATCTCGAATGACTGCGATCCTAAGGTGCGCAAACCCCTAGGCGAAGTCATCGATGCGGCCGAGACGCTGGAGCTTGCGAAACTCCGCAAGGATGCGCTGGCGTCGATTGACGAGTTGAAGGCGAAAGGCCCCGAAAGTCTGCGCAATTACAACTGGTGGGGCCAGGCGGGTCAGACGGTCTTCGCCCTCGGCTGCGTTGCAGCCGGTGTGATGGGGCAGGTCGAAGCCGGCATTCCGTGCGTCGTTGGTGGCGCGGCGTCGACCGCAGCGCTCAAGTATCTGGCGCCCTCTTCAGAGTGAATGCAAAGCAGGGCGGACGTTCAGTCGTTGGGACAGTTGAATTTGGCATCCGCGAGCGCGGCATCGGGCGTCGAATATTCGCCGACGATCTCGGCTCCGATAGCTTCCGTTCGTGCATAGGCTTCAAACATTGGCTTTTCAAAGCCGTCGATGATCGTAAGCGCGGTGTATTGCACTTCATCACCCGATCGCGCGCGAATGAGGAGCGTCTTTCGGCCACCGTAGCTTGCTGTAAGGATCTTGCACGGCGGAGGCGGAGCAGATTCTGCAGCCTTCGCGGCAGCGCCCAATTCTGCAGGCAGAGGACCTCCGAGCCGCGACGGCTGCAGCGGCTCCGGAGAAATTCGGAATGTCGGCAGCCACGGAAGATAGCTTGTGCTTTCAGTCTTCGCTGCGATTTGCTCCGTAAGCTGCGGAGCTTGTTCATCGGCATTCGAGGACGTGGAAGCGGCAATACCATCTTCATGTTGAACCGCCGTGGTTGCCGTCCACGAGCCTTCTGCCGATTTGTTTGCTGTCGAAAGCGGCGCTGATTTTTTCTTCGCCTTCTGAGCTGATTTGCGCCCCTTGGAAATCTTGGACGCATGTTTATGCGTTTTTATCGCCGATCTCTTTGACGTCGCGGTAGCCGTAGGGTCGCGGCCCGCTGGAGACTTGGCCGTCTTCGGCTTCGCGAGCCACGGAAGGACTTCCCGGCCATCGGGTCTAGTATCTGGAACCGGACCCACAAGGTCCTCCGGCTTCGGGCCGCCAAGACCGGAAGGTGGCCGGAAGGGATATCGCCACTCGCGTCGCATTTGTAGGGGAGCCGGGGGCGCGTCGGTTTCGGCGGCGCGTGCCGGCTGATCGCAGTAGTGCTGACGGAAAAGGTTCGCGACAAAATCGATTGACTTGCCATAGGTCCGGTCGGCTGCCCACCGTCGTGCCAGATCTGCGAAGGTCACGGGGCGTCCGAGTCTCTTGGATTGAGCGATGATATCGTCCTGGTTCTCGCGCGTGCGCTTGGCGATCGGTGCAGCCAGGTGTTCGCCCGAATATGCGACGAGGTGCTGGATCTGGGCATGAACCCCGGTCTTGACGTCAGGAAAGCGCTCGCCGCGGACACCACCGCCGGTCGCGCCGATGCCTGCGAAATTGTTT
>CAYYDL010000690.1:0-4744 GCA_964470545.1 uncultured Hyphomicrobium sp.
GCGGTTGCCGCGGCGATGGCGAAGACAGCATCGCTGATCATCTACACCAACGGTGAATCGCTCAAAAGCGCGCTGACGGCGGATGAATACAAAGACGTTCAGCAAACCGTCGCGAAAGCCGGCATGCCCGGAGAGCTTGCAGCAACGATGAAGCCCTGGCTCGTCAGCATGCTGCTCGCGACATCCGACTGCGAACGCAAGCAGTTGGCGGCGGGCAAAACCGTGCTCGATCTGCAAGTGGCGGCTGAAGCGCAAAAGCACGGCATCGCAATCAAGGGGCTCGAGACGATCGAAGATCAGTTGAACGCCCTCGCATCTATTCCCGACGATCAGCAGATCGCCATGCTGAAAGTAGGTCTCAAGTTCATCGATCGCGCCGACGACATGACCGAGACGCTGGTGCAGATGTACACGAAGCGACAGATCGGGGCGGCAATGCCGTTCCAACTGGCACTTGCGGCCGAAAGCGGAATCTCGCCATCCGTTTTCGACGGGTTCAAAAAGTCGCTGCTGATCAATCGTAATGCCAAGATGCGCGATGCGGCTGTGCCGTTGCTCGACAAGGGCGATGCATTCATCGCGGTTGGCGCGCTGCATTTGCCGGGGCCGACCGGCCTCGTCGCGCTGCTCAGGCAATCGGGCTTTACCGTTACGCCGGTCGAGTGATGGGCGCATTCCTGCCCTTATCCTCTCTCGGATGAGGAGCAGGAGGTCCGGACTCCCTCGGGAAAAGATAAACTTTTTGCCTCGCGCGCTCTTTGAACGGGAACAAAGCGGAGCCGATATCGTTGGCTCGCTGCCAGCCCTGTTAGAGGAGACGCTGCCATGCGCCGGGAGATTCTTGCCCTCGGAATTTTCATGCTTACCGCGGGAGCCGCGCTTGCGGATACCGTTCCCCAGGCCACCCAGAACTTCATCGACAAGGCGGCCGTGGCCAATAGGTTCGAGATCGACACGAGCCAGCTCGAGTTGAAGTACGGCAAGAAGGCCGACGTGAAAACCTTCGCCCAGCAGATGATCGACGATCACACGAAGATCGGGCAGGATTTTAAGGCGACCCTTTCCGAGGCGAAGATAGAAGCGCCCAGCGACTCCTTGGACGTCGTGCACAGCGCAAAGTATGCGAAACTTCGCGTTTTCACGACCGAAAACGGGTTCGACGCGGCTTATACCGACCAACAGCTTCAGGCGCACAAAGAGGCGGTTGGTCTGTTCAAGGATTATTCCGCCAACGGTCCGGAAGGGCCGGTCAAAGCCTTCGCTCAAAAAACACTGCCTACGCTTGAGCATCATCTGGCCATGGTGAAAGATCTGGAGAGCAAGATCTCGAACTCGAGCGCAACCGGCGCGTCGTCGGGAACGTCGGGCGACATGAAGAACTGAGCCGGACCGCATCGAATAGATCGAATAGGCAGACTCATCGACGGCCCGCTCCCCGAAGCGGAGCCGCCGATGATGTATGATGAAGCGAAGGGGCAGATCGGCGACGCCTCGCGTTTTTTGATTTCCATTTCGGGATGCAGCCTTCGCCGATCCGCGACGTGCGACGGGGGTGGGCCCCCATTTCGAACCGTCGACACCGCCATCCGCCCGCGCATTCCGATATTTCGAACGGGCGTTGAACCACGGCGCTGCTCGTTGCGGCTACCGCGGCCGGCAGACGACCCCGGCTCCAGCTGATGGGCTCCGGCAGTCCGGCACGCTCCCGCCGCCCTCAGGATCCCAGCTCGAGCCTAGAGCCCTTCGCACGCGGCAGGATCGGGCGAGTATGAGAGATGCCGGAACGACGGGGATAAGTTTTTTTTAAGTCCGTGGTCTGCGCCCGCGGCCGTCGGGGTCCGCGCTGTCATATTTCCTTTATACAAGTGGTCAATTACGGCTCTCCGCTCCCCTCCTCACAGCCCAGCCTTTCAAATGATGTCCCCATGACGATTCCCGGTAACGTCACGAACACGGTCACTTTCTTCCAGGGCGCCTTCACCATCATACTGTCGCTCTCGCTCGGCGAAGCGCTGAAATCGTTCGCCAGCGACAACCAGGACCATCCGCTCTACTGGAATCGCGCGCCTGCTTTGGCCGCGTTTCTGCTCGTCTTCTTCCCGTTCTTTCAAAGCATGAACCAGTACTTCTACTCCACCTATCTCAACCCGGAGACGGCGTTGAAATTCTATCCGGCCTATCTCGTGTTCGACGGCGCCATGTTCACGTTGGAATCCGGCTGCTTTTTCACGATGTCTCGGTCGCTGGCGCCGCACCGCTGGCAGCGCTTCTATACGACTTTGCTGATCCTCATGTTCATCGACGTCGGCTGGGCTGCTGTCAGCTATTCTCGCGGCGTCCATGTGGGCGGGTGGCTCGTCATGGATTTCATTGTCGTCGCCGCTATTCTCGCGATGATGTGGTTCGAGCGCGCCAGGCCGGCGTCCGTTCGTCCGGGCTATATCGGACTTGCCCTCCTCACGATCACGACGGCGCTCGGCTATTGGCTCGAGAAGGATATGTATTTCCCGTGAATGACCACGCTCTTCGCCGAGGCGGACGCGAGGCCGAGGATGACGAACCTATCTATGTGGCCGGTCTGCGCAATCCGGTTTGCACGGCGTTTTCGAGGGCCTGAAGGAACTGGGAGCGATCGCGTGGCGTGAAGGCTGCGTTGTAGCCGCGGCTCTCGCCGGTTTCGCGCAGATGGCGCTGCATATCCCGCATCGCGAGCGCCATGCCGATGTTGGTGTCGCTGAACGGCTTACCCGTCGGACCGATGCATTGCGCTCCTGCCTTCAGGGCCCGGGCAGCCAAAGGAATATCCGCCGTCACGACGATGTCTGAGGGCGTGGCATGCTCCGCGATCCAATCGTCGGCGGCGTCCGCGCCATCGCCGACGATGACGCGCTTGATGAGCGGACTTTCCTCGAGCCGCATCCAGCTGTTCGAGACCATGTGGACCGTGAGACCGTGCCGGGTCGCGACGCGGAGAATCTCGGACTTCACCGGACAAGCATCTGCGTCAACGTAGATTTCCATAGGGAGTGTCACCTTTCGTCATGCTCGGTGCGACGAGCGCAGCGAGGCGTGTCGGGGCTCCAGCGTAAAGCTTGCCGAAGGCGCAGCTCAATATTGCGAAGTAAGCCTCGCTGGATCCCCGGCCTTCGACACGGCATTGCCGTGCGCGGCCGAGGATGACGGCGATATAGTGTCGTCAAAAATGGATCGCGCGCTTGGCGACGGCGAGGGCGGCTTCTTTCATCGCTTCGGAGAACGTCGGGTGCGCGTGGCAGGTGCGCGCCAGATCTTCGGCCGAGCCTGAAAATTCCATCAGCACGGCGGCCTCGGCGATCAGTTCGCCCGCGACGGCGCCGATGATGTGGACGCCGAGCACACGATCGGTCGCGGCGTCCGCCAGGATTTTCACGAAGCCCGCGGTCTGATTGATCGCCTTGGCGCGGCCGTTGGCGGTGAACGGGAACTTTCCGACGTTGTAGGCGATGCCTGCGGCTTGCAATTCCTCTTCGGTCTTGCCGACGCTCGCGACCTCGGGGCTCGTATAGATGACGTTCGGAATGACGTCATAATTCACATGACCCGCCTGGCCTGCAAGGATCTCGGCGACGGCGACGCCTTCGTCTTCGGCTTTGTGGGCGAGCATCGGACCGGCAATGACGTCGCCGATGGCGAACACGCCGGTGACGTTGGTTTGATAGTGGCCGTCGACGAGCACGCGCTTTTTCGCATCGAGCGCGATACCGGCTTCAGCGAGGCCCAGGCCTTCGGTGTAGGGCACGCGGCCGACGGCGACGAGCACCGCGTCCGCTTCGACGCTTTCGGCGACACCGCCCGCAGCCGGTTCGACCTTGGCGACGACGCCGGTGTCGGATGTGTCGACACCCGAGACCTTGCTCGACAGGCGGAAGGCGATGCCCTGCTTTTCGAGAATGCGCTGGAACGAGCGGGCGACTTCAGCGTCCATGCCGGGCAGGATGCGGGGCAGAAATTCGATGACGAGGACTTCAGAGCCGAGGCGGCGCCAGACAGACCCAAGCTCCAGGCCGATGACGCCCGCGCCGACGACCAAGAGCTTTTTTGGCACCGTCTGGAATTCCAGTGCGCCCGTGGACGAGACGACGCGCTTCTCGTCGATCTCGATGCCGGGAAGCCGCGTGACGTCGGAACCCGTCGCGATGACGATCGATTTGGTTTCGAGCGTCTGCGTTTCGCCGCTCGAAGGCGTGACCGACACTTGGCCCGACTTCACAATGCGGCCGGTGCCGAAATAGTGGTCGATTTTGTTCTTCTTCAGAAGGTAAGCGACGCCATCAACGTTGCCTTTGACGCCTTCGCGCTTAAATGCCTGCATCTTGGCCAGGTCAAGTGTCGGATCGGTGCCGATGCCCATCGACGCGAATTCGTGCTTCGCCTCGTCATAGCAGTGCGAGGCGTGGAGCAGCGACTTCGACGGAATGCAGCCGATGTTAAGGCAGGTTCCGCCGAAGGTCGCGCGCTTCTCGACGACGGCGACCTTCATACCGAGCTGGGCGGCGCGGATGGCGCAAACATATCCGCCCGGGCCCGTGCCGATGACGATCAGATCATATGCGGCCATTCCTCAGAGCTCCAGGATGAAGCGCTGCGGATCCTCGAGGCATTCCTTGACGCGGACCAGGAAGGTGACGGCCTCTTTGCCGTCCACGATGCGGTGATCGTAGGAGAGCGCGAGATACATCATCGGGCGGGCGACGATCTGGCCTTT
>CAYYDL010000691.1:0-3146 GCA_964470545.1 uncultured Hyphomicrobium sp.
TGGCTAAGTGCTGAAGATTGCCCTGCGCCCAGCGCCGGTCGCGCGCCACGACATCGATGATGTTCGGCGGCATGCCTTCATAAGAGCCTTCGAGCGACGACATCATGTGAACACCGTAGCCCGCGCGCTGGAGAAGGACGGCTTCGACGAAATCGTGGCTCATGATGTGACCACCGAACGGCTTCCGCCCCGGCAGGTCCGGCAACCCAGCAGCCGAAGCGAACGCAGCGGTTCTGATGATCGCATTGTGGCCCCAGTAGTTGCCCTGATCCCGATGCCAGAATGCCAGACCCGCGGCCACCGCTGGCCCGTACGTGTTGCACGCGAACTGCTGAAGGCGCTGCAGAAGGGTCTCTCCGCCGACCAGCCTCGGCACTGTCTGGATCAGTCCGGCTTTGGGATCGGCTTCGAGCGCAGCAGCCAGCGCGACCAGCGTGCCGCCCGACATGACGCTGTCGCCGTCGAGAATGATGAACGATTGATAGGCCGCACCGAACCGCTCGACCCAATCGGCGATATTGCCGGACTTGCGCGCCGTGTTCTTAAGACGCCGACGATAATAAATGGCCACGAGGTCGCTGAGCTCGGCTGAGAGCGCACGATAGACCGCAGCCTCCTTTGCGCCGGCGTCATCGCCGCGTGTATCGGAAAGCACGAAGACATCGAAGTAGTCGTTCCGCCCAAGCTCGGCGAGTTCCCTGACCATCGCTTCTATCGCGCCCGCGATGCGCGCTGGATCCTCGTGATAGACGGGAAACAGGAGCGCCGTACGAGCCGCGAGTGGAGCCGTTGGCGGCGGCGGTTCGATCGTATCCGGCTGCTCGCCGATGAAGAGCGGCAGAAAGCCCAGCGCCGCAGTCAGGCTTCCAACCGCAATCCATCCGAACGCGATCGTCGACAGGATGAGAAACAGAAACTGCACTGGCGTTATGACGACGAACGCCAGAATACTGAAGAGTTCGTGCGCAAACGCAGCCGTAAGAACGGCCGCACCCGCAAAGATCGCTGTGCGCGGAACCCAGTAGCCCCGCCGCTTCTCCTCCACCACGGCCGAAACGGGTCTGGTAAAGTCCTGCGTCGGCATGGCGAGGGGCGCGCCCGGAGGCAAATACCACCACGGCCCGGCGTCAGGAGCTGTCTTGGAATACGAAGGCGCTTCTGGCATCTCGCCTATGAAGTTCTCGTTTACGGCTTTGTCCATCGATAGAGCCAAGTCTCCGAGACTGGTTGGTCGCCCGCCTTCAGAATGCAACGCAATTCGATGAGTTCGTTATCGCCCGGCGCCAGATTGAACGAGACACGGACGCCGGAAATTTCAGGGTTGCGCTGAACAGAAACGTTGGAAATCTGACCAGCGCTTGCTGACACATCAACGGCGGGCAGATCCTTCGCGTCCTTGACCGAAGGCCCCGCCAGATCGATGACGAAGACAATGATGCCCGCCTTTTTGCCGTTTCCCACACGCGTCTTGTAGACGCGGGCGCCGGACCACGACTCTGGGACGTCGCTCCCCCAGTAGATCTTATAGTTAAAGAGATGCGGACCACCGGCAGCCAGATCCTTCGAAGGCTTCCAGTAGACAGCGATGTTGTCATGGATTTCGTCCTCGATCGGAATCTCGACCAGTTCGACGAAGCCCTCCCCCCACGGACTCTCCGGCTCGACCCAGACCGACGGCCGGCGCTCGAAATGGCTTTCGAGATCCTCGTAGTTGTGAAAGTTCCTATCACGCTGCCAAAGACCGAAGCCCTTGGGGTCCTTATCCATGAACGCGCTGAGTTGCAGCGTCTTCGGATTGTTCAACGGCCGCCATAGCCGCTCGCCCCGTCCGTTCACCATGGCCAGTCCTTCGCTGTCGTGGACAGCAGGCCGGATGTCTTCAACGTGGCGCTGGCTGGATTGTCCGTGGAAGAACATGCTGGTCAAAGGACCGATCCCGACGTGGCTCAGCGCAACGCGGGGATACAGGGTTGCCTCCACATCCATGACCGTTGTCTCTCCGGGGATGATTTGAAACCGGTAGGCGCCGGTCGTCGATTGACTATCGAGCAACGCATGGACGACGAGTTCAGTTGCAATTGGTTTCGGCCGCTCGATCCAGAAGCTCCTGAAGAATGGAAATTCCTCGCCGCTGGGCTGCGCCGTGTTGAGCGCCAGTCCACGGGCTGACGCCCCGTAGTTTTCGCCGCGGCCGACCGCGCGGAAGTAGCTCGCACCTTGAAAGACGGTATATTCGTCGAAGGCGTCCGCCCGATTGATCGGACCATGAATGCGGAAGCCTGAAAACCCGAACGGCGCGGCGTCAGGTCCGGGTCCGATCAGCGGACCGAAGGAAAACAACTTGCTGTCGGCGACCAGCCGCGTCGCCTTGCCGTTCTCGACGATCCAGAGATCGACCGGCACGTCGTATAGCCAGCCCATCGCGAACGGCTGGATTTGAAAATCGACGGGATCTCCCTTCCAGATCGCCTTCTCCGGCCGGAACCGGATGTCCCGGTACTGATCGTACGTCAGCTTGTTGAATGGTGGCGGCAGATCCATTGTCGGCTTGACGAAGGGCTGGTCGGAAAGCCGCTTCGCCTCGGTCTTCACCGTCGTGGCCCCGAATGTGGTGCCCTGCTGGCTCTGCTGTGGCGTCTGGGCTGCCCCTTCAGCCTCTGCTGCAGTTGCGGCGAAGGCCAATTTGGCTAGCCCCATGGCAAAACTTCCCGCCACCGCCTTCTCAAGCAGGACACGGCGATCGACGATTTTTCCTGTCATTTCCGATTTCAGCCAACCATTGCGGTGCGTACGTTCCGACCTCACGCTCGCTCGCAAGCGCCGCTGACGGCCAGTCCGCTTCTGCTATCGGATGATTGTGGCAGATTTTCCACTTGTGCGCTGCCCGCGTGTGACTTTCTCGTCAACGAAAGATGAAGTGCCGCGTACGACCTCAGAGGCTATAAACTTCCGAATGACACCGCTCGGGCAAGGGAGCCCATTGGGGGAGCGATGACCGCGTTTCCAGAAAGTACGCTCGTCGAAGCGATCATGTCCGTCCGCAGCCAGATCGATTTCCTCTGGCAATTTTTCGTCACGGTTCACATCGCGCTCTTTGCTCTTCTCTTGATTTACGACCATGCCGTCGAAGGGCTCAACGCGATCGC
>CAYYDL010000692.1:0-2699 GCA_964470545.1 uncultured Hyphomicrobium sp.
TTCTTCAAGACCTACACTGAGAAAGTGTGGGGCATGAGCTGCGATGAAATTTCGGCCGACTGGGCCGCCCAGCGCATTAAAGGGCTCGACCTCTGGTCAGCGATGGCCAACGCCCTTCGCAATTCGGTAAAGCCGAAGGGCATCAGGGATGGGACCGATGCCAATGATGGCGAAGTGATCAAGACACTGATCGAAAGTTTTCAATATCCCCGCAAAGGCCCGGGCATGATGTGGGACGCCGCCGCCGCGAAAACGCGCGCGCAAGGCGGAAAAATCTACATGGGCACCGAACTCTCGAGCCTCAGCTACGATGCGAGACAAAATCTCTGGACGATCAAAGCCCGAACGCCCTGGGGTGACATCGCGACATTCACGGCGCGCCACGTCATATCGTCGGCCCCGATCCGCGGGCTGATGCATTCGTTCACCGAGGCGCCGGCTTGCCTCGCAGCCGCTGATAACCTCCGCTACCGCGACTTCATCACCGTCGCGCTTGTCGTCAACAAGCCCAACCTTTTCCCCGACAACTGGATTTACATCCATGAGCCGAGCGTCAAGGTCGGCCGCATCCAGAACTTCCGCTCCTGGTCGCCGGAAATGGTGCCCGACAACAAGCTCGCCTGCCTCGGGCTCGAATACTTCTGCTTTGAAGGAGACGGCCTTTGGGCCGCAGAAGACGAAGACCTTCTCACGCTTGCCCGCAACGAACTCGCGACGATCGGACTGGCTACCGAAGACGAATGTATCGACGGCTGCGTGGTGCGCCAGAAGAAGGCTTATCCGGTCTATGACGAGGGCTACAAGCGCAACATCGAAGCCATCCGCTCCGAACTCGCCGACAAGTATCCGACGCTCCATCTGGTCGGTCGCAACGGCATGCATAAGTACAACAACCAGGACCATGCGATGATGACGTCGATGCTGACGGTCAGGAATATCATCGCTGGCGAGATGCTCTACGACATCTGGAATGTCAACGAAGACGCCGAATACCACGAGGCGGGCAGCTCGGGCGTCGAAGACGCGCTGAAAAGCGTGCGCATGGTCCCGAACAGACTACGCAAGGCGAGCTGACGAATGGCGCTTGCAACGCCTATCGAGACAATCGCCGGGACGCCCGTTCGCGTCGCGGATGGGGCGCGCATCATGCCGCAGTTGTCGCGCTATTCGGCCGTCAGCGTTCTCGCCCTGGCTGTCGATTTCGGTGTGTATGTCGGCCTTTGCCGGTGGGCCGTTAACGCTCCGGTAGCAGGTATTGTCGGATATGCTGCGGGAATGCTTGCTCACTACATCTTATCATCGTCGTTTGTCTTCGACGTCACCAATTCCCAGAAATCCGCGCAGCGCCGCCTGGCCGAGTTCGCGGCGTCCGGATTGCTCGGTCTGGTGCTGACGGGTGCCGTTATCGCTACGTTGACGGAGTATTTCGCCGCGCCCGCCGTCGCCGCCAAGGCCGTTGCAGTCGCATTGAGCTTTCTTGCCGTATTTCTGCTCCGGCGCTGGATCGTCTTCGCGGCGCCATCCGACAAAAAAGAATTGGACCCTTTGCTCGTTTACTCAAAATCAGGGTCTGGCAACTAAGGTCAGGGCATCGGCAGCACTCTTTAAGACTGCAGCCCGACGAATAGAATTCCGAGGTTGTGTCGCGTCTGAACCTCTGCACCTTCGGGTGCGGAGGTTCTGCATTTTGAGCGCTTGAGATCGAGACCGATCCGGGCTAGGCACGATGCGCACGCGGGAATGCTCAGCATCATGCAAACTTGGCTCTTCAAATCCGAACCCGACGTCTTTTCCTGGAGCGACCTTGTTTCCAGGGGCCCGAAGGGGGAGCCGTGGGACGGTGTCAGGAATTTCCAGGCCCGCAACAATATGCGCGCGATGAAAGTTGGCGACCTCGGTTTTTTCTACCACTCCAATGAAGGCAAAGAAGTCGTCGGCATTCTTCGCGTCATCGCACCGGCGCACCCGGAGGCAAAGGATGAGACCGGTAAATGGGAGTGCGTGGATGTTGCCGCCGTCACGCCCGTCCCTCATCCCGTCGGTCTTGAAGCGGTCAAAGCAAATCCCAAACTTTCGGATATGGTGCTTGTCAACAATTCCCGCCTCTCCGTTCAGCCGGTCAATGCGGAGGAATGGAAGGAAGTCTGCCGAATGGGCGGCGTCGACTTGAAAAAGCTCAAAGGCGCATGACCGACAGCAAGCTCGATCCGTCAGATCGCCGGGGCACCGAGCGTTTCATTCTTGCGAATACGAAGCCCCTGGCGCCTCCTTTGGTGCCGGAGATTACTTTGCGGCTCGCGGAGGAATCGCTACCCATCTGGCAAAAGACCGAGGATGAACTGGGCGAAATGAACCTGCCGCCGCCCTTCTGGGCCTTCGCTTGGGCTGGCGGCCAGGCGGTCAGCCGCTACCTTTTGGATCATCGCGAAATCTGCGAAGGACGAGCAGCCGTAGACCTTGGCACGGGCTCCGGCCTTTCAGCCATTGCGGCCGCGAAAGCAGGTGCCGCCCCGGTGTTGGCGGCGGATATCGACCGCCTCGCGCTCGCGGCTTGCACCCTGAATGCGGATGCCAATGGCGTAAAAGTCGAAACGACCGACACCGATTTGCTGGCAGCCGAAGCCCCGACGGAGGCGCTCATCATCCTCGGAGACTTGTTCTATGAACGCGAGCTTGCCGCCCGGGTCGTCCGGTATATA
>CAYYDL010000693.1:0-8825 GCA_964470545.1 uncultured Hyphomicrobium sp.
TTCTGGATCAGGGAAGGATCGTCGAGCGCGGTCGCTTCGATCAGTTGGCGGAAGCTGGCGGACTTTTCTCGCGCCTCGTCGCCGAGGGTGGTTTCACCGTGCCGAAAACAACGGAAAAGCCGCGCGAACCCGTGGCGTGATGCCCCTGCTCGCGTTCTGCATGATCGATTGTCGGGACGTATCAGGACGGACCCGACGATGACATCATAATGGGCTGTCGGTCCGCCCTTCTTCTTCCCAAGGATCAGAGCTTGTGCGCCATGCGCGCGCGCTTCGTCTCCAGATAGCGCTTGTTGAACTTGTTCGGCGTCGCCACGATCGGCAGACGCTCTGCGATGCGAATTCCGTGCAGTTTCAGCGCCTGCTCTTTCGCCGGGTTGTTCGACAGCAGCTTGATCTCTGGCATACCGAGGTCGAAGAGCACCCGCGCGGTCAGTGCATAGTCGCGACTGTCGATTGGTGCACCCACCTCGATGTTCGCTTCGACCGTATCAAAGCCCTGGTCCTGAAGCGCGTAGGCCTGGATCTTCTTGAAAAGGCCGATCCCGCGGCCTTCGTGGTACGGCACATAGATGATCGCGCCGTAGGGAACTTCGGTGATGATCTTCAGAGCGGCCTGGAGTTGCTGATAGCAGTCGCAGCGGAGCGAGTGGAAGATGTCACCCGTCACGCATCCCGAATGGACGCGAACGATCGGCACCGGTGCAGAGCCATTCATGGCGGCGCGGTCGCGATGAATCAGCGCCAGAACCTGTTCCTCTTGCGTCTCGCCCTGGTAGGCATGGGCTTCGAGCATCAGCTCTTTGCCCTGGAAATCGATCGGAAGAATGGTTTCGACCGACCAATCGGCTGGCAGTTTCACAGACGTCAAGGCACCCGACTTCATCATAGATCGCTCCGGGGTATCACTAAGGCATATGCCTCAATTGCGGCGGGAAGGCAAAGTTTCCTACATCGTCCGGCATCTGAAGTGTTCCCAAGGGAACAGCCAAGTGCAGGTGTGTCCACTCGCCGCGGAACTTGGGGACGGCCCGTCGAAGAACGAGGATGTCAGGATGACGCGGGGCTCGTAAACCCGTGGAGTCACGTGGATCGACTTTTATTTTACGCGTGCGAACGCGAAATCAGTCGGGCGAATTCGATCTTTGGACAGCGATCCATCACGACCGTCAGGCCGGCGGCGCGCGCCTCGGCTGCGGCCTGCTCGTTAACGACGCCGAGTTGCATCCAGATCACGGTAATGCCGAGTCTGTCCTTTTCGACGATCGCTTCACTGACGATCGCGGGGACGGCATCGGAGGCCCGAAAGATATCCACGACGTCGACTGGCGGCGGCACATCGGCAAGGCTTGCGTAGGCCAATTGGTCGTGAATGGTTTTACCGGCGACCCCCGGATTGACCGGCTTCACGACGTAGCCTTCGTCGATAAGGAATCGCATGACGCCATAGCTGGGGCGTTCCGCCTTGGGGGATGCTCCAATAACGGCGAATGTCTTTACGTGGCGTAGGATTGCGCGCACGTCCGCGTCGGCCAGACCGTCGATCGCCAAACCTACTTATCCTTCCATTCTGGATGGCGCTTCTCGATAAACGCGCAGATGCCCTCGCCGGCATCGGCGGTCATCATGTTTTTGACCATCACTTCGCTGGCATATGCGTAGGCCCCATCGAGTGCCATTTCAGCTTGGCGATAGAAGGCCGCCTTGCCGATAGCGACCGTCGCCTTTGATTTGGCGGCAATGATGCGCGCCATGGCCAGCGCCTCTTCCATGACATTATCGGCGGCGACGACACGATTGACGAGGCCGTAGCTCAAAGCGTCGGATGCCGAAAGCGCTTCCCCCAAGAGCAGCATTTCCATCGCGCGCTTGCGAGGCACATTGCGTGACAGCGCGACCATCGGCGTCGAGCAGAAAAGACCGATGTTGACCCCGGGCGTCGCGAAGTCGGCGCTTTCGGCGGCCACGGCAAGATCGCAGGTGGCGACGAGCTGGCATCCGGCGGCGGTCGCACGGCCTTTAACCGCTGCGATGACCGGCTTCGGGCAAGCGACGATTGCCTGCATCATGGCTGAGCAGGCGCTCATCGTTTCGCGGAAAAAGGCTTCGCCGCCGTCAGCATCGGTGCGGTGCGCCGTCATTTCCTTGAGGTCGTGACCGGATGAATAGACCTTACCCTCGGCGGCAAGGACGATGGCGGCAACTGCAGATTCCTTGCCGAGGCGCTCGATTTCGGCATGGAGATCGCGAATGAGATCGCGCGAAAGGGCGTTGCGTGCGGCAGGACGGTTGAGCGTCAGCTTTGCGACGCCCGGCACGACGCGTTCCGACAAAATCAGCGGTGCCGCTACCGGAGAAAGATCCTGCATTCCTAACTCTCTGTTCGTGCTTTCAAGCCGCGCTACTGTAGCGCCTTCTCGATCTCGGCGCGATGCGCTTTGACGATATCGACATTCTCCTTGTACTGCAGGCGCGGCGTCGTCGATATCGCTTCGTTAAGCTCATCGAGCAGCTGCTTCTTGTCGGCGTCGGGAATGGTCGAGTCCTTCTCGACTTCCTCGCGCTCTTTCTTCAGCGCATCGACCGGATCGACGAAATTGCCGCTGCCGGAATCAAGGCCCGCCATCACGATCGAGATGTTCGCGGCAACGTCGTCGAGCTCGGCGAAATTGCTGAAGCCGTGTTTCTTCGCGATGTTTTCGAGTTCGGTCTGAAGCGTCGCGTCGGGCTTGTCGCCCGCCGCCTGGATCTTGCTTGCGATCGCCGCCAAGTCCGCCTGGGCAGCGATGAAGTGCGTGACCTGATCTTCCGTGAGCTTGATCTGCTTGACGTCGTCAGAGGCCGGCGCGCCAGCATCGTTTTCGGTATTTGTACCTTGCGCAGCAGGCGGATTGGGCGGAGCGGCGTCCTCGGCATTTGCCAGTGCGATACCCGCGCAGAGACTGAGCCCTCCGATGATCACGCGCATCGCCGCCCTGGTCAAAAAGACCGACATCGTGTTCCTCCAATTGCGCTCTCCGCGTCGCGCGGCGTTGAACCTTCGAGACCTCATACGCCGAGTTGGATTAGCGTACGCAGGCTTCCATCCCTCCGATCTTAGATTTTCAGCCCGGTGTGGCGGCGGAAGATCAGCGTGGGGTGTAAACCAAGCTCCCTGCACCGCCAATGAACAACGCATGGGACGGCGCAAAGTGGCGACGGTATTTTGATACCGTATCTGGTATTATAATACCGTATCCATCTAATGCATTGATAAATCTTGTTTATTCTTTGCCATCGAAAAATCTCTTGCCACGCATCTGCATTTTCGGGTATCCACGCCGCTTCTCGGAACGCCGCGCGGTCAAGTCATTCACCCTGCGCGGCCGTCCGCAATGGAGCTTCAATATAATGTCTACCTATGTCGCCAAGCCGGCCACGGTGGAGAAGAAGTGGGTTCTCATCGACGCCGAGGGGCTCGTTGTCGGACGCCTTGCTGCTCTCATCGCGACGCGCCTCAAGGGCAAGCACAAACCGATTTATACCCCGCACGTCGATTGCGGTGACAACATCGTCGTCATCAACGCCGAGAAGGTCGTCTTCACCGGCGCCAAGCGTGAAGACAAAGTCTACTACAAGCATACGGGCTATCCGGGCGGCATCAAGGAACGGACGCCGAAGCAGATCCTCGACAGCAAACATCCCGAGCGGATCATCGAGAAGGCTGTCGAGCGCATGCTCGCACGTGGCCCCCTCCATCGTCAGATCATGCGCAACCTTCGCGTCTATAAAGGCGCCGCGCATCCCCATGAAGCGCAGAATCCGGAAAAGCTCGATATCGCGAAGCTCAACCGCAAGAACGTGAGGGTCTAAGATCCATGGTTACAGAAACGAAGACCCTCGCTGATCTCGCATCCGTCAAAGGCGCCGAGCCTGAGGCAGCTCCGGTCCGCACTCAGAAGCTCGACAAGCTCGGCCGCGCCTACGCGACGGGTAAGCGAAAGAACGCCGTTGCCCGCGTCTGGTTGAAGCCCGGCAAGGGCGTCATCACGGTCAATGAAAAAGACTACAAGGCCTACTTCGCACGTCCGGTGCTTCAGATGCTTCTGCAGCAGCCGCTCAATCTCGCGAACCGCGCGACGCAATACGACATCCGCATCTCGGTTGCGGGTGGCGGTCTTTCCGGTCAGGCCGGTGCGGTGCGCCACGGCATCTCGAAGGCTCTCACCTACTATGAGCCGGAATTGCGCGGTGTGCTGAAAAAGCAGGGATTCCTGACCCGCGACAGCCGCGTCGTGGAACGCAAGAAGTACGGCAAGGTCAAGGCCCGCAAGTCGTTCCAGTTCTCGAAGCGCTAAGCCGAGCGGATCATGTGAGACGAAAACACAGCCCGCCCACTCGGCGGGCTGTTTGCTTTTCCTCATGGCTGCAGGGTTGCCGTTGGGGCACTCCGATGCCACATAGCCACTGGTTTATGCCGCTTGCGGCCTTACAGGACCGGGGGGTTCGGAGAGACAATGGACTGGCTGCTGCACGGCATTCACGACCTTTTCTACGTTCTCGTGACCGATATCGAGCATCTGGTCTCGCCGCATTGGTGGCGGACGCATGCCGTGCCTCTCTTCAACATTCTCATGATCGACCTGACGCTGGCAGGCGACAATGCCATTGTCGTTGGCATGGCCGCCTCGCGCGTCGAGCAGTCCATGCGTGCGAAAGTGATCTTCTGGGGCATTCTCGGTGCGGTTGTCCTTCGGATCATCTTCTCGAGCGTCGCGCAGCAGATGCTGCAGGTGATCGGCCTGACGCTTGCGGGCGGCATTCTGCTGCTGTTTGTCTGCTGGAAAATGTACAAACAGATCGTCGAGGCCGATACGCACTCGATCCACGAAGTGGAAAAGAATCTCGCATCAAGCGCCCCTCACCCGAACGCGACGTCGTTCTGGGGCGCGCTTTGGACGATCATTCTTGCCGATCTTTCAATGTCTCTCGACAACGTGCTGGCGGTCGCCGGCGCGGCTGGCGAGTCGACGCTCGTTCTCGTCATCGGCCTCGGCATTGCGATCGTTCTGATGGCAGTTGCGTCAACTTACATTGCGAAATTGCTGCACCGCTATCCGTGGATCGCATGGATCGGGCTTATCATCATCCTGTATGTTGCGCTCGATATGATCTATCGCGACAGCCACAAGATCGCCTGTGTCAATCTCAGCATCGGCTGTTCAGAGACGATCTGGCAAGGCATCAAACATCGGCTCGGGTTCGGTGGTTGACATGATAATGACGACGGCAGCGAAAACGAAACTCGCGCGGGTGTTCATCGATGGAGAGGCCGGGACGACAGGCCTCGAAATCCGTGAGCGGTTGGCCGGCATCGGCAGCATCGATGTTAAGAGCATCGATCCCGCCAAGCGCAAGGATCGGGAGGCGCGCGCTCAGATGTTGCGCGACGTCGATCTCGTCGTGCTCTGCCTGCCGGATGATGCCGCCCGAGAGACCGTCGCGCTTGCGGACGAACTTGGTACGAAGGCGCCTAAGATTGTCGACGCGTCCACTGCACATCGGGTTGCGGACGGGTGGGTCTATGGCTTCGCCGAGATGATGCCCGGTCATGCGGACGTCATCAAAGCCGCGACGCGGGTCGCCAATCCCGGCTGCTATCAGACCGGCGGTATCGCGCTTCTTCGGCCACTCGTTGAAGCAGGCATCATAGAGCCGGACTTTCCGATCACGGTGAATGCCGTCTCGGGGTATTCGGGCGGCGGCCGGTCGATGATCGAAGCATACGAAGCTGGAAAGGCGCCGTCGTTCGAGCTTTACGGACTGGGGCTCGAGCACAAGCACGTGCCGGAACTACAGAAGTATTCCGGGCTTACCCGGAGGCCGATCTTCGTGCCGAGCGTCGGAAATTTCCGGCAAGGCATGCTTGTTTCCATTCCGCTGCATCTCGATACGCTGTCGGGGCGGCCGAGCCTGCGCGATGTCGAGTTCGTACTCGAAGAGCATTATCGGGGTAGCGATCTCATCAGCGTGATCGCGGAGCCCTCTGCAAAGATGAGCCGCCTTGAAGCCGAAGCGTTGAACGGCACCGACAAGCTCGAGCTTTACGTCTTTGGCAAGGCCGCACTGAACCAGGCCGTCCTCGTCGCGCGGCTCGATAATCTCGGCAAGGGCGCGGCCGGAGCCGCGGTGCAGAACATCAAGCTGATGCTCGGCCTCGACTAGCAAAATAATCGCGCGGGATGATTCCAGCGCGACGTGTCGCGTGCAGGTGCACGACAGCCATGATGAAGACGAGTGCGCCGCCCGCCTGATGCGACAGCGCCAAGTCGAGGCGCACGTGCAGCAACAGCGTCGCGATGCCCAGCGCAATCTGAAGGACAACCGCGGCGCCGAGCCACTGCGCCGTCAAACGGATGCGATCGTCTACGGGTGCACGGGTCGTCAGCCAGACTTGTGTGAATGCCAGAATGGCAACGAGGTAGGCCATCATGCGGTGATTGAACTGCGCCGCTGCGTGGCTTTCGAAGAAGCTCAGATACGCCGGCTTTATCCAATAGTCGCTCGGCACGAACTGGCCGTTCATCGACGGCCACGTGTTGTAGATGTATCCGGCTCTGAGCCCTGCAACAAAAGCCCCGAGCACGACCTGAATGAGAACGGCGGCAACGATCACGGCCGCCATGCGCCTGATCAGCGGCGTCGCGATTTCGCCGGTGATGCGCGGCTCGCCCGGCCATTCCTCGAGTGCGACCCAGACGAGCAGCCCGAGGATCATGAAGGCTGTCGTCAGATGTAAAGCAAGCCGATACTGGCTGACCTCAATGCGTTCGCTGAGGCCGGATTTGACCATGTACCAGCCGATGACACCTTGAAGGCCGCCCACCGCCAGGATGCCCAAAAACTTCATTCCGGTTCCGCGCTTCAGCTTGCCCGTCCACCAGAAATAGAGGAACGGAAGCGCGAAAACGAAGCCGATCGCCCGGCCCAGAAGACGATGGCTCCACTCCCAGTAGTAAATGAATTTGAAGTCGCCAAGCGACATGCCTTCGTGAATGGCCGCGTACTGAGGGATCGCTTTGTACTTCTCGAAGGCCGACATCCAATCGGCTTCATTAAGCGGCGGGATCGCGCCGAGGATCGGTTGCCATTCCGTGATCGAGAGCCCGCTTTCAGTCAGCCGCGTCGCGCCACCGACCACCACCATGGCGAGCACCAGTGCGGCGACAAGCCAGAGCCAGAGCGACACGGCACGCCGGCCACCCTCATTCACGGATGTCACGTCACGATTTTCTGAGAGTTGCGTCATCGTCATCGGCGGGGCATATCCTCGGGCCGTCCTTTGCCGCGTTTGATACTCTTCCTTATGTTCGGGACAATGCGCCCATGCGGCGCGGGCGCGGCCATTTCTTTGAATTCAGCCGGGCTTCGGAGAGAATGACGCAGCGCAAAAGAAAGCTTGTCGGCACGATTGCTTTGCTTTTGCTCGTCGGCGTCTACGCCGTACTGGCAGTCGGCGTGGCGGTCGTGCTTCAGGTTCGGAACGTCAGCAAGTTTGCGGAACTTGCATATTATTTCGTCGCCGGGCTGCTTTGGGTGTTACCCGCGGGCGTGCTGATCAGCTGGATGCAGCGCCCTGATACGTAAGAAGGTGTCGTCCGTCGAGTTCAATGCTCTCAAGCAAGCCGGGCCACAGGCTCGCGGGCCCTGGTCGCACGCGCGATGCGCTCGACCACTGGGGGCGCCGTAGCGGCTCTTTCAGGCTGCTGATAACGAAGAATATCGATATCAGCGACTTCGAACCCGAGGAACGTGCAGCCGTCGTTCTGAACGGCCTCGGCATCACTATCCGCAGCGACCGCAATCCCCGCATCAAAGCGGCCTTCGATGCATTCAAAGAGCGCGCGCGCCTCATCGTGGCGCGCCGTGACGATGATGTGATCATAGACTTCGTCAAGGGCGTCGAGCGCGACATTCAAGAGATCGGCATCGAGGCGGGCCGAGCCGTCGCGCAAGGCGTTGCCGCTCGCGATGACATGCGCACGGGTGCCGGGGAGCCGCTGAATGATATCATCGAAGCGCGCCTCGCCGTTCATCAAGGCGTTCCATCCGTTCCGCGTATCGAGGCCCATCGTGCGCGCAAAACCTTCGCCGCTCGGACTCCAATCGATGAGAATTGTTTGCGCACCGCTCTCAGCAAGCGATTTGGCAAGCTCGCGCGCTTCGTCAAAAGGGATAGTGGCTGCGGACGCGCCGGTGATCAGCGCTCGATGCCCGCCGATCGAGGGGCGGCGTGCTGTGAGTCGCGACGCCAGCGCCTCCATTTCGACGAATGCCGGTAACGGACGGACGCTCTCTCTCGGCTCGGCGAAATCCGGCGGCGCCACATGAAGGTCGCCAGATGCCGGCGGCGCGATAGGGACACGTGCCGGCTGAATCAAAACTCCAGCTTCTGAATTCGGCATTTCGTCGAAGGGCCGGGCTGTGCTCTGGCTCGCAGTTTCGCTGCGCTTGCGGCCGGACACCGAACGCTCGGAGTCTCCCCCGGTCGATCGATCGCGAAGAAGCGCGGCCGCCGCGATCGCGGCCCCACCAAACATCAGCCCGACGATTGCGATCAAAACGGAAAGCTGAACCCTCTCGACCGGGGTCGCGACGGAACTGCGGGCCAAAATCGGCAGACATGCAAACGTCGCGACACCAAGAAAAATGCTCAACAGCACGAGCGGCCGGCCTCTCCGCTTCAGAGCGCCGGCAACAGTCATCGTTGTTTGGATGTCCTTAGGCGACGCAGGCGCACGCGACGGCATAGCTGTGCTCAGTGGGGGGTCAGCGATGCCCCGAGT
>CAYYDL010000694.1:0-1990 GCA_964470545.1 uncultured Hyphomicrobium sp.
GTGCTGTCCAGTCTTCGGACCGCAAGGCGCTTCAAGTGCGAGAACGGGGCGACCTCGAAAACGCGCGGGAAGGATGCGCAGAGGGAGGCCTGTCCGTTCGAGAGCCGAAGCAACTCGCGGTGTAGGTCTCCCGGGCTTTAATCCCGCCGAGGCTCCGCCGCGCTGTTCGCGTGGCGGGAGAGCCTCTCTCGGACCTGACGCTTGGAGAAGCCGGAACCCTAGAGGCGTTATGCAGACGTCATTGCACAGGCCGTGCCACCAGCGGGTCGCGGAGAATCCTCGCATTTTCGACGATTTTAAGAGGCCGCGGTGCCAGGAGCTTGGGCTTGCCGCCTATTCTGTAGGCAGATCGGCGCCGCACTGTATGTCGTTTCGGCGGCTATCCGCGAAAAGGCTTCGCAGCATCGCGACAGTGCGCGATGCTGGGCCTTTGCCGCCGCACTGAAGGCTGATCCGAGCGCCTTCAAAGAGAAGAAAGACTTCATCGGCCAGTCGCTCCGGATTGCAATATCGCGCGGCTCTGAAGAGTGCGACGAGTCGATTGTGTTTGCGCTGCTTGTACGCTTCGATGACCGCACGGGCAGGGTGCTGGGCATCGAGTTCGACGGCAGCGTTCGCCAGTGCGCATCCGCGCTCGAGCTTGTTCGTCAGCACGTCCTCGACGTAGTTGACCCACGAGTCCAACTGCTTGTCGGGGCTGTCGGAATTCTCCCGTAGAATGCGATCCAGCGTTTCATCGCCTTCACGTGCAAGCTCTTGAATATAGGCGACAATCAAATCGTCCTTAGATTTGAAGTGACGATAGAGCGTCATTTTATTGGTGAGGGCCGTTTCCGCGATTGTCTCAACGCCGACCGGATGCACCCCATAACGGTAGAAAAGCTCTCGTGCGGCGATCAAAATCCGCTCGCGCGGCGGCTTCCCCGCAAGCGCAACGTCGACTGCAGCGCGCAACTGGCTGAAATTGCGCATATCCTTATCGTTCGTTGCGGCCATAGCCTCTTGACGAGAAAGTTAGCGGTCGTTAGCAGTATGTTACCGATCGGTAACGGCACCCGTGACTCGCTACCATGACTCACGGCTGCCTGTCATTCGGTGTTTCGATGCATAGGTGCTGCATCGGGGGGATCTAAATCAGATTTTTCGGCGGCCGACGTATTCGGGGACGTGCCACCGGAAAGATGGATATTCGATGTCGCGACCAGCATCGCGCTTGTCCAGGGCATCGAGGTCAAGCATTCGGCATGGAGAATGAACGCGTGTTGCAACGATCCGCACCCATCGTCGCGGTTTTGCTCCTTCTATCGGCAGGGGTATCTGGCTGCAGCGAGGAGAAGTCGGCCGCCCAGGCTGCTCCACCCCCGCCGCCGCAGGTCACCGTTGCGAAGCCGATCAAGAAAGTCGTCACCAACTACGATGAATACGTCGGCCGCTTTGTTCCCGTCGACTACATCGAGGTGCGCGCGCGCGTTTCCGGCTACCTCGACAAAATCCATTTCACCGACGGCCAGATGGTCAAAGTCGGTGATCCACTTTTCACGATCGATCGCAGGCCGTTCCAGGCGGCTTATGACCAGGCGAAAGCGTCGATTGAGCAAAGCAAGGCGAATTTGGCGTTTGCTCAAAGTGATCTCGCACGCGGCAAAAACCTTCCCGTCGGCAGCGTGATCACGCAGCAAACGCTCGATCAGCGCGTGCAGGCGGAGCGTGTTGCGCAGGCCAATCTGACAGCGGCGGAAGCCGCGGCGCGGCAGGCGAATCTCGATCTGCAGTTCACAGAGCTGACCGCGCCGATTGCAGGGCGCATCGGTGATCGCCGCGTATCGGTCGGCAACCTCGTCACCGGCGGCACGAGTGGAAACACGACCATGCTCGCGACGATCGTGTCTGTCGATCCGATCCGCTTCGAATTCACGATGGATGAGGCCTCCTATCTTCGTTATTTGAATGAAGCGTCCCAGAAGCGTGCCGACAGCACCGACCGCGGCTT
>CAYYDL010000695.1:0-7627 GCA_964470545.1 uncultured Hyphomicrobium sp.
CAATGTGTGGCTTGTGCAGCACGTTTTTCCGTGCACTCCGTGTCAGCTTGAGGGATGCGCGCGCAACCTGGCGAGCGACAGCGAATGTCTTCGCGGTCTAACGCCCGAAAGGGTCATCGCCGCGGCCGCGTCGGCGCTGGCTTCCGGCAGGAGCAACGAAGCGATTTTTGCCAAAGCGCATTGATCTAGCCAGCGCATCGAGTCGAGAATCAAAGACCAGACGCATGAAGCCCTCTTCGTCGGACATCAGCACATCCACCGCCAGGCTGCGCGACATCGCGGATTGGCTGGTGGTGGCGATCGCCGTTGTTCTGCCGTGGTCCACCTCGGCGCTCAGTATCCTGGTCGTCGTCTGGGTCCTCTGCCTCGTTCCGACGCTTCGTCTCGACGACGTTCGGCGGGAAATTCTCGATCCGTTCGGCGGGCTGCCCGTGCTGCTGGCCCTGCTGGGCGCGGCGGGCATGTTATGGGCGGATGTGAGTTGGAGCGCTCGTTTCGGTGGCCTGAGCGGCTTCGTCAAATTGGCGGTCATTCCGCTGGTGACGATCCAGTTCAGCCGCTCCGGGCGCGGTGAAACTGTATTGCGGGCGTTTCTGGGCGCGTGCGGTCTGCTCTTGGTTGGGTCCATCATCGTGACGATCTGGCCCACGTTTCCGCACGCCTCCCTCGACCGCGGCGTTATCGTGAAGGCCTACATCCTGCAAAGCGTCGAGTTCACGATCTGCGTGGCCGCGCTGCTGGACCGCGCCGTCCTGGCATTCCGGACCGGACGCATGCGCCTCGGATCGGTTCTGTTGCTCCTTGCCTTGGCATTCCTCGCCGACGTGTTTTTCGTCATCTCCGGCCGCACGGCCTGGGTTGTCATGGCGGTCCTGATCGTCGTTTACGGGCTCAAGCGCTCCGGCTGGCGAGGCGCGTTGGTTGCGCTGCTGCTTGGCGCCGTCGCCGCCGGTCTTGTCTGGACGTCGTCCCCGTACCTCCGTCACAGGGTGATCGGCGTCTACACGGAGAGCGCGGCCTCCCTGGAGCAGGGCAAGGTTACCTCGGCCGGCGAGCGGATCGCGTTCTGGACCAGATCGCTGGAGTTCATCGGATCCGCTCCGGTGCTCGGGCATGGCACAGGCTCGATCACCGAGATGTTCCGGGAAGCTGCCAAAGGGCAAGAGGGCTCGCTCGGCGTCGTTTCGTCCAATCCACACAATCAGACGTTCGAGGTCGGAATCCAGATAGGCCTCGTCGGCATCGCGATCCTTTGGTTCATGTGGATCGTGCATTTCGCGTTCTTCTGGCGCGGTACCGGATTCGTCGCGTGGCTCGGTCTGGTCGTGGCGACACAAAACATTGTCGGTTCGCTCTTCAATTCGTTCATCTTCGATTTCACCGAAGGCTGGTTGTATGTTTTCGGAATTGGGATGTTGGCGGGTATGCTGCGACGGCAACATGCCGCTGGCTCGGTTGCCGAATCATCGACTAGCGGCGATGTGGCTTAAGGCCGGCTTGCGTTCGCCGGCGCCTCTAGCCCTGAAACCGCGTTCGGCGGTTCTATTTCGCCGATTGGCGCCTGTGCAGCGCCTGCACCGGGGGACCGCTGCCAAAGATTGTGAGCAGGTTGACCGCAAGCTATAAGCAGCGTTTGCATGAGGCTTCCGCTCAAATATCGGCGGGGGGAAGTCAGATCCTGCTCATGAATCACGGTCCACACTCGTGCCGGCGCTGTTGCAGTTTTCTATCTTTGCGATTTTCGGGGCGGGGCTTATCTCAGCCTTCCTGATTGTGCTGATGCGGCCATTGCTGGAGCGCTATGCGCTGGCCAGGCCGAATGCGCGCTCGTCGCACAAGACCCCGACACCCCAAGGCGGCGGTATCGCCATCGTGCTCGCCACGGTCGTCACGACATTCGCGGGTTCGCTGTGGCTCACACGTGGCACCGATATCGGCCTTTTGGTCGTTCTGGGCGCCGCTGCAGCGTTGAGCGTCGTAGGCGCCATCGACGACATCCGCCCGTTGCGCCCGGAGACACGTCTGATAACGCAAGCACTGGCCGTATCGGCCGTGGTCGCGACGTTTCCGACAAATCACCAGATCATTCCATTTGTTCCGTTCATTCTCGAACGAGCCATTCTCGTCGTCGCCGGCGTGTGGTTCGTGAATCTCGTGAACTTCATGGATGGGATCGACTTGATGACGGTCTCAGAAATCGCGCCAGTGGCGGCCGCGCTTGCCGTGTTTGGGGTCTTGGGCGCTCTGCCCGTCGACGGTTCGATCGTCGCTGTAGCGCTTCTAGGGGCGCTCTTGGGCTTTTCGCCATTCAATGCGCCACGCGCCCGGCTATTCATGGGCGATGTCGGCAGCCTTCCGATTGGGCTCCTTGTCGGCTGGCTGCTCGCTCACCTCGCTTTCAGCGGGCATCTGGCCGCGGCGCTGCTCCTGCCACTCTATTATCTTGCTGACGCGACGATAACCCTGATGCGCCGGATGATTACCGGCAGAGACGTCTTTAACGCGCATCGCGATCACTACTATCAACAAGCCCACGATAGCGGCCGCAGTACCTATTGGATCGTGAGCCGGGTGGTCGTGACGAATGGTGTGTTGGCCGTGCTTGCCTTTTGGACGATTGCCTCGGGCTCTTGGGTCGTGGAGACGTCTGCGGGCGTCGTTCTCGTTGCGCTATTGCTCGGCGCCTTCCAGCGGAGGAACTCGGAAAAGCGGTGCCGCTAAGTGCACACCTTTTCGAGCGCTCGCTTGTTTCGACGAATCCATGTGCCGGGCATTCTGATAATGCGCCACGGAATGAGGTCATATCCGAGCGCATTCAGGGAACGCTCGATCACGACGGCAAGCAACAGAGCGCACAGCTTCAGCCAGAAGGTCCAAGGCTGAACGAAATTCAGCATTCCGCCAATGTACATGATTTGAAATCCGTAGAGAACATAGGCCGCAAAAAAAGAAGTCAAATAGTGTCCTTCGACGACGGCTCGAATAAAAGTCGCAGTCAAGGCCGCGGTCATCCAGCCGGCGGCGAGGAGGAATGGCCACGCCAGATAGGGACCAAATAGCTCGAAGAAGATTTCCGGGAACCCGCCGGCGAATTGAAGACCGCTCGACAGGTGCAGGTTTGTTCGGGGCTCCCCGATAGTTTCTGACATCAGATACTGAATGGTCGTATTTCGCGCGGGGTCGATCGGATTGACGAAAAGGAGGTTGGCGGCGGCTCCGGGGTTCGAATGTCCTTCAATGAACACGCGCCGGTATGACACCCAGCCAATTTCGCTGGGTTGAATCAGGACACGCTCTTTAAACCGGACTTCCGGCGAAACAGGATCGTCGGCGCGCACGTTTACAAGGTTGTTGTAGATGCCCACTGCCGAAACCGCGAGCGCGACGACGAGAACGACGACAACAGCACCGATCTCGCGCCGAGAGAAAATTCTCGTGAGCCATTCAAACGGCCGGCGAAATGGGCCGCTGGTGGCGCTCACGGCAACGACGGCGGCATAGGGTGCAATAAAGAAAGTTCCGAAACTATAAAGCGCCGAGAATCTATTACCCGTCAAAAAGAGATAGATGAACGCGATGACCAGAAGTGCAACGAAGCGAAAATCGAGTCTATCCTCACGTAGCTTTCTGGCGGCAAACATGACGCCCCAGAAGCCGACCAAGAGGTCTCCGTAACGGATCAGGAATCGATGAAACGGACCGGCATATTGGCCCGTATAAACAAATCGCTCCATTTTTTCGAACAGCGGAACAACCCCGCGCCGAGCGAGGTCGGTGTAGAGCGCGATCAGGAACAGGGCTGACATAATTAAGATGACGTCAGTCAAGGTGACCCAGCGTGTGCCTCCGACTCCAAATTCCGGAGCGCGGCTCCATGTCGCCACTCTTCCCGGATTGAAAAAAAAGAAGAATGGCAACAGGGTGAGCAAATAGGCGATTGTTTGCGGCACCGTCGCCATGCCGGGGCCGATGTTTCTCAGTAGTTGCGACGACAAAACCGGGCCGGCGAGGTCGATGTAAGCCGTAGCGGCAGTGCGCCACAGCAAGGTAATCAGGATGAACAGGAAGGCGATTGCGATCGTCGGACGAAAGGCGGCGATATAGCCGACCATCGCCGCAAACACGGCGATGAAAAACGAGACGAGCAGCTGATCGAGCCACGTGGTCATGGTGGACGAATTGTGCGCTATCCGAGGGCTGTCCCGCTGTTCACCCTACCTGTCCGCCGTCTCTCGGGGCCGTAAGTCGCGGCCGGTCGCCAAAACCAGTGCGGTGACGAAAATGACCGCTGCAAGAGTCCCAAGTCCCGCCAACATTGCCAGGAAATAGCGTCCGATCGAGCGGCCGGATTTAATGATCTTTGGTGCATCAACGACTGAGGTCGGAATCTGAGTTGATCTTACCATCAGCAGCCCCTCGCGCGTGGCGAATAAATCGGCCGCGGCCTGTCCTGAACGCGACGGATGGATCGCGTCATCCGACTGAGGCAAACCGGTTGGCGGGCGGACCGCATCCGAAGGCTTTGCCGCCGTCACATTGTCAACACGGGCCATCTGTCGCGTGTAAGAAGCAACCAGTTGGTCGAGAAGCGCAGTTCGCTGCTTTTCGATTTTCGCTTCATAGCTAAGGATATTGGTGAGCACGCTTCTCATAAGAGCGTTCGTCGCCTCGGGCGACGTCGCCGATAGCTCCACTTGGAGCAACCCGTCTTGCGTGACTTGAATCGTTCGAAACGTCGAGACGAACAGATTCCAATCGGCCGGATTATTATGCTGGTCGAGTCCAGAGTTTGCAAATACGGCGTGACGGAACTGGTTGGTATTTGTCCGCCAGATGACATTGTCCGGCGTTTCGACAAGTTCGATCGCACGGGTCATTGCATTGTTGGTCAGCAACGATGCAATGGCCTCGACGGGTACGATCTTGCCCATTTGGATCGAGGCGGTGGCCGACCAGATGGAAGTGTCGGCTGGCCTGCTCCATGCAAAAGCGAGAGCGGCGAGCGCAATAGCGACAGCCGTCGTCAACCACTTCCATGGGCCTAGCGCGGAGAGAAAGAAGTTTAGCAGCGCTGGCAGATCTCCCGCGGCAAAGCGCCCCTTTTCGGAAGCCAGAGAACGCTTCATGTGTCTCCTTGCAGGGGACGTCAGGCAATCGAATAAGTCTGGAAAACATTCATGGCGGGTTTTGCGTTTCCGTCAAGCCATCGATGCCTTTACACGATGGCGCGGTGTAGGTCCCGAACCATATGCGCTCAACGCGTGCACGTTCTTTCGACTACAACGATCTTGTCTCCGATGCGGTTCAAGACCAGCCCGAGCGACTGTATCGAGGCAAGTTCCGACTTTGGCAATGCGTGTAGGTTGGGAAAGTAATTGGCTCGTTGTCCGGAGCCAAGATGCTGCCATTCGTTGGTCCGCGAGGAGAATACAACCGCCACGGGGATGGTCGACATCGAATTGCCGAGACGTCTTTGTAGATAGTTGTACTCACCACTATCGGAGAGCTGCTCGGCAATCGCTCGACACAGACCAGCGCCATTGCCGCTCGAGGCACTGTTCAGGGCCTCGCGCAAAAGCTGGGCCGGCCGTGGTGCAATGGAATCAAGGTTCGAATAATCGATCGGAACGTTAAGTCCCGTGCGTGCTCGGATGATGCTCAGAGTATACGGATCCGACACGACCAGCGCCGTCATCGGGAGCGCTTTTAGCGCGTCGGCGACCGTGAGTTCGTCCTCACTGTAGTGACTGATAGCCGACAGATCCTTCGGCGGCACGCCGAAGCTGTGCTTGAACAGGACGGCCGTCATGCCCAGGCGATCTGCCGTTAGCGTGCATATAAGCAATCCGACAAAGGCTGGAGCAGGGAAACGACCTTTGCGGAAAAGGCCCCACGCCGCCAACGAAAGCACAAACAGTGCAACGACGATCGGAATCACGAAGCGCCAAAACATGTGCACGGCGGGGACCGTTAATGCTGCTCCATAAAGGAGCGCGGAGCAGCAAATCAGCACGGCCGGCACAATCTTCGGCTCATTGAACTGACGCCAGAGATGTGGGATCGCGGTGCCCAAGGCCAATGAGAATGCCAAGCAGACGAGAAAGATGGCCCGGTACGCGAACGGAAAGCCGGACAGCATAATGAAAGTAAGCACCCATCCTGCGGCCCACGGGACGCAGAAGTCGGGGTTCTTACATAGGGACCGGCCGGCGGCTGACCCAACGACTAGGGCTGCGACGGCTTCGAGGCATATCACAAATAGCGGTCCAAGCGCCCGAACCCACTCGAGCAGCGCGTTTTGTGCGCCGGCGCCAAGCGCAATATCGGCGCTGACCGGATCCCCGAAGAACCAGATGACGAATGGTACAGCATAGTGGCCGATCCCCAGATCGAAGCCGATGATGCCACGGTAGTGCAAGAGATCGAAAAGCACGATCAAGAATGTAAGTGCCGGTAGCACCAAGCCGGTGAGTTGTGCAGCACCAAGAATCAAAGGATGTGCGCGCAGGATCCAGCAGCAGGCGAGGCACACAGACAGTGGTATGAACAGGTAGCTCGCCCGATGGAAGGCTAATGCGAGTCCGACGAGTAGGATCGTGGTGAGGAGATAGTGTGAAAATTGGCTGCTCCACGCGGCCGACCGTCCGGAGGAAGTCCGCGCGACAGAGACATTGATCTGGACCGTATCTCCGGCCATCCCTGAGACGGCGAACGCTGCCACAACGAGCCCAACGGTATAGGCGCCGGGATAAGTCAAGATGAGGCGCCATACGAGGAGGGCAAACAGTGCAGTAAGCGACAATAAAAGTGCGGAGACACGTTGGTCCCGGCCCGCAGCGGAATTTCCCGCTGCCTCGCTCATGACTCGAAAGAGAAGAACTGAGGTTAGTATACAGAACCCGCCGTTGGTGATGTCGAAGCCGACAATGCTGCCCGCGAATATTCCGAAAACTAGAAGTCGTGACGACTTATCACTGACTACGCCGGCGGTGTACCAAGCCACGAGAATGCCGATGACGGCGTTCCATGGTGCCAAGCCCCAAGCGCCTAGCAGTGTGTCGTACCCGAACGAAGCGATAAGCAGTCCCTCCATCGTTTGCTTTAGAGGAATGTACGAGCTCGCAACGTGGAGATTGAGAATGTGGGTGCGCGCAAATTCTTGCGCGCCTTTCATCGTATGGACTTCGGCGAAGAGATCGATAAGGGGATAACGAGATTGCCAAAAGAAGACATAGACGAACGCGGGGACGATCGCGAAGGCTGCCGCCGTGAGAAATCGAGTCCGAGCGAAATCGATGCGAACGCGTACCAGTGAGACGAGCCCGGCTACACCGGCCCCCATGACGGCCAGACCTAGCACGTTGAAAGCGCGCGGAAGGGCCGCGATCGGCTCCGCGGACTCAAACGCTCTTGTGGCGACAACCAATCCAAGAAAGGTAGCCGTCAAGAGCGTGAGAGCTAGGGACTCGCGGGTGAGGACCCGCCAGAGAAGCAGCAAACCGAGCCCCATTGGAACAAGATAAAGTAGCGGTGCTACGATAACGGAAATGAATTCCTCCTGCCTAAGATGCGACCTGACTAGTGGATGACTTGTGTCTGCCGCTCGGATCGGCTGCAGGTTGCGTCG
>CAYYDL010000696.1:0-2448 GCA_964470545.1 uncultured Hyphomicrobium sp.
CCGGACTGTCATCCGGCGCCGTCGTCACAGTGCAAAACACGATGGGCCTCAGGCCGCCGCCGAATGGTCGGCCGGTCGGCCACTCGTGCTGTCGATGTGAACCTGCCGTGCTGCCCCGAACAAAGACCCCTGTCCCAGCACGACCCCCGCTTCGAGAAGCCGCTTCTGCATCTCCGCGTCCTGGACGCCGCTCGCGATGATGGAGAGCCCCGCCAGCGTCGCGCGCTGCAGGATCTCGTCGGCAGGCACAAAGCGATCGGCCATCGCCATACCATCGAGCAGGACGCGCGCGTCGAGCCTAACGAAGCGAAAGCCAGACCTCTGAAGGGCGGCAAAGTCGGTGCCCATGTGCTGAACCTTGTCGAGCGCGAGGCGGAACCCGAACGCGTGCATGTCGCGGACGGCCTGCCATGCTGCCGGTGAGAATGCATCGACTGCACGCTGCGAGAACGTCAGCACGAGTTGCGCCGAAATGCGGGGCCGCTCCTCGTAGGCATGGGCAAAAGCCTCGAGAAACGCTCGGCTCGTCATCGACCCACCGAGGAACTCCGCAAGCAGAGATCCCTCGCGGTCACGCGCATCCATGCGTGCGGCGAGCGACGCAGCACGATTGAGCCGAGCGACATCGAACTGCATCTCCATTTCGCTGCCGACGACTGCGAAATCATCCTCGTTCGCATCAAGCGGATCACCCGCAGGCGAACGAAGCCTCACGCTCATCTCATAGTGGCTGACGGAATGCTCTGCGAGAGTCACGATCGGCCCAAGCAGAACGTCCATCGCATCCTCCTCGATGGCGCGGGCAATCGCGGCAGCCCGAGGTGAAAGTGCGGGCCTCGGCTGCGCGACGAAATCCGGAAGAGGCAATTCGAGATTGGGAGACGCAAGGTCCCGCTCGACACGCGGTGCCGGTGGCCCTACCGGATCCGAGCCCGCAATCCGTTCCGCCGTCGCCGGAATGACGAGTTCGCCAAGCCCTTCGGTTGGCGGTTCCGGATTGTTTGCCGGTGCCGGAGCGAAGGCATCCGCTTCGAGCTTCGGAATGAAATCGCCGAGCGACGGCCGAGCGCGCATGCTTTTTGCCGCGGCGCGGAGAGCTCCGATCGAATCCTCGAGCGCCGAAGACGGCGCACCGGGACGCGGACTTACGCGCGCGGGCTTCGGCCTCAACGCCTCTGCGGCATTCACCTCATCGGCGAGCTCCTTGATCTTGCGCTGCACGAGTTCGAGGTCACCCTCAATCGTGGTCGCGGCCGGAGCTTTGGGCTCTTGCGATCCGATGCTCATGGGGGCCATCGGGCCAAAAGGTTCCTGCGACGACGCTTGTGCTTCCGTCCGCGGGCGGAACGACCATTGCTCGCGGACGGGCTCGCTTGAGCCAATCTGAGCTGCTGCAGCTGTAGCCTCGGAAACCGGAGCCGACATGGCCGCAGTCATATCGGCCGTCACTTCAGGTTCCGCTTTCGGAAGCGTTTCAGCCGGCGTCTGTTGCACCGTCCGCGGCAGCTTTCGTGCCGCGCGCTCGCTAAGGACATCAGACGGCATCGGTCCCGGAGCTGGCGGCTGCGGCATCGGTCCACTGCCCGGCTCCCCATCCTGTCGCGGCACGAGATTCCCGATATCGCGGCTGAGTTCGCGGATCCGGGCCTCAGCCGAAGTCGGAGCGGGCGCCGCGCGAGGCGCTGCCTTGGGCTTCGCTGCTTGCCGCGTCCGCGCAAGCTCGGCCTTGAGTTCGGCGATTTGCGCCGTCTTTTGCGTCTGCTTGTGAACGAGCATCAGGAGCGCCAGCGTCACAACCCCGACCGCGCCCGAAATTGGAAGCGACAGCCCGAATTGCGAAAGGCACATCATCGAAACGGCGACCGAGACGATCAGGATCGAAGCAACGATGAGACCGTCACGTGTTTTGGGCTCACGAGGCGAATCGGCCTCTTGAACGGCGGTTGGTGCGGCAGGACCGCTGGCCGGAGCAGGTCCAAGAGCCGCCATAGGTGCAGCGGTGTCAGTTGGCGCGACACCAGCCTGCGGCTTTGAATTGTCCTGTTTTGTCATCGTGTTCCACACCGCCCAATCGATTCGTGTTGGCTAACTTTCGCAGACGCTCGAAAAGATAAGCAACGTCAGGTCCATGACCTATCACCACCTTTTGCACCGCGCTTGGCCCTATTGCCGCCAGTCGGGGCGCCCGGGTCACAACCTATAACTACGGCGGCCGTGCATAGTCGCAAAAGCGCCCTTGACCCGTCTCCCACAAACCCGAATCGGCTGTCTGTTTAGGTCTCGTTAGGCGAATCGGCGTGCTATCATGAGACCGACGGCGCCTCTCGCGTTCGCCGGTTCAGCGTGTTGTCAGGAGGGGAAGAGCGCCATGTACATGGATCGTGTCAGTACCAGCGTCGAAAATGAAGTCTCGAGTGAACTTGCGCGGGCGCGCATCCTGATCACGGG
>CAYYDL010000697.1:0-2601 GCA_964470545.1 uncultured Hyphomicrobium sp.
ACGGTATCGAAACCGATGTTGCGGCGACTGCGTGAGGCATCCGCCATGGCCCTCGATCAGATCTTCACATTGTTGTCGGTGCTTCTGCAGTCGGTGGGGAAGGTTCTGTACGGAACCTTTCTCCAAGGCGTTACCGTTCCCGCTTTCCTGTTGATGAGCTTGGCTCTGACGGCAGGTGTGTTCATCATCCGGGCAGGTTGGCGTCCTCCCGTCGAAGGGCGACGGCATCTTTTGATTATCAATCTGACGACGGCCGGAAACTTCATCTCGTTCTTCTTCGCTCTGAAGTATGTGTCGCCTGCGGTCGTGGCGTCGCTGGACCTCGGCGCGGCGCTGGGGGCGGCGATGATTCTCGCGCGCGTGGCAGACGGTGCATCGCTTGCGACCACCCGGTTCATCGCGTGCGCTGGAATCATGGCCGGGTGCCTGCTGCTCTCGGCTGCCGAAATCCGCATTCTGCCGTCGGACAAGAATCCTGTATTTCTCATGCTTGCTTTGTTTGCGTCAGCGGCTTCGGGCATCACGGCGACGCTCTCGGCGCGGGAAGCTAAGAAACTCGCGATTGCGAAATGGACGCCGTCCGAGGTGCTGGCGCATCGCTTCTACTTGTCGTTAGCCATCGCGGCGGTCTGGTTCGTGATGAGTGACACGGACGTCCGGTTGCCCGCTCTTTCGGTCGTACCAATCGTGGTGGGTGTTGCGGCTGTCGCGGTCCTGGTGCCGCTACTGCTCATCCAGATCGCGCTCAGAACCTGCGACGCGTTAACTTTGACGGTGTGCTTTGCGGCACAACCTCTGCTGTCGTTCCTGATTGCGCTTCCGTCGCCCGCTTATTCGTTGGATTATATGACTCTTATTGGGGTTACGATTGTCACGGCTTTCCTCGGGCTCGACATCGTATCGCAACGGGAGCTGGTCCATTCGGGAGCAGCGGGGCGGCGATCGCGGTGAGCTTAGGGGCGGAGATTTCGTTTACCCTACTTCGCGCTGTGGCCGTAAATGCGCAAAAGGTCGTTGGGTCCAACCGACAGAGGCGCTAATCGTGCCTCTGTCGGCGTGATGGAGAGCCCTATGCAGCTTCCTGTCGCCGAGAATGCTATCGGCCACAATAAGGAGGCAGCGCCATTCGCGACATTGGCCGCCCGATCCCTGACGGTCTCGTCGGTGAGGTTCGCCGCACGGTCGCGGGCACGCGTCTCCACGTCGATCATCGGCACGATGACATCGAATTCGACCTCGTCGTTCGCGGGACGGGAAGCTACACGGTTGGCAACCTGACCTACGATCTCAATGCGGGGACGCTGATGTGGCTGGTCGAGGGACAATCGCACAGGCTGTTTCGGTCACCCAAGCTTGAAATGTGGGTGGTCAATGTTCGTTCCGATCTGCTCACGGCTGCCGAGCGCGCGGAAATCATGGCGCAGCCTTCGCGCATGTTGCCCGGCGACGAGCTAATCGATCTCGATCGCTTGATGAGCCAGGTCGCCCAAGATTCGGACGAGCCAGGAACCTACAATTCCGGAATTGCCTACGCGCTTCGGCGGGCGCTGCGGGCAAGCCGATCCTGCGCACCGGCCCATGTCAAACTGATGCATCCTGCCGTCACGCGTGCGCTGATGCTTCTGCGCCAGAGCGGCGCGTCCTTTTCGCTTTCGCGACTTGCGGAGGAAAGCGGCATCGCGCCCTCTTATCTCAGTCGACTGCTCGTTGAGCATACGAACCGCAGCTTCGTCGACTGGCGAAATCGCATTCGGTTGGAACGATTTTTCGAAGACTATCGTCCCGGGGCCAATCTGCTGCGGGCTTCGCTGGATGCCGGGTTCGGAAGCTACGCGCGATTCCACCACATCTTCACCGAATTGGTCGGTTGCACGCCAAGCGAATGGAGTAGTCGCGCCGAACCGCTGTCGCCGATGACAGATGAGTCTCATCCTGTGGTCAGCGGGGGCGCGCCGCCGCCTCCAAATTTGCGCATCCGGCAAAGATGGATGCGCCTCGTACCAGTTGTCAGCCCCGCACTTGCCGGTTTCTTCGGCGGCAATTTCATCGGGCGGCTGCTTGATGCGGGGCCTGTGAACGGACGGATCGCCGACAACGCAGAAAGGGATTTTCCGGCCGCCATGTCGGCCGAGGACGTCGAGGGCTTTGTCGGAACGCTCCGGTCGATGGACGCAGAATTAGGCGACGATTTCGAAGACCTCATTCGTGCGCATGATTTTGGTGGCCTGTATGCCGGAGTGCTGCAGGCTTATGCGCGTAATCCGCGGAATTTGACCGATGCGGTGACGGCATTGACCGTCTTGCTCTGGGTTGCGCTCACCGGCACCCCGGATCCGAGCTTTGAACAGGTCGACGCAGCGCACCAGCAGATCGGCGCGTTGTTGCGAGCAAGCCTCTCCCGCGATCCGAATGACGCGCGCGCCATCCACATTGCGCTGCAGTGTCACTTTGTCGTTGTTTATCAGGCGCTGCAAGCCGCGCGCGCCAGCGGAGACGAGCGCGCACTGGTTCAACTCCGGGCGTCTGTGACATCACTCGCGAAGCAGCTTCTTGGTGAAGGCATCTTCTCCGCAAGGCTTACGAACGCCGGATTTCAACGCG
>CAYYDL010000698.1:0-1572 GCA_964470545.1 uncultured Hyphomicrobium sp.
CCTTATACCCACGCGCATAGGACGCATAGAACAAAGACTGATCGGTGAAATCGAGTTTGGGCGTCCAGTTGGCGACAAAACGGCCGGTGAATTTACCCCATGTCTGGTCGACGGTGCCGGTGCTCGGATAGCCGAAACCGCTTGTCGTCAACTGGCTTGGGATGAGCGTGAAATGTTTGCTGTCGCGTGTCCACCGCAGTCCGCCGGTCAGCGTCACATCTCCGGTAAGCTTGTAATTGGCCTCTCCGAACAGGGCATAGGAGTTCAGGCCGTAAGGATTCTGGCTGAGGAAGTAGTTGTGCCCGTCATTGTTGAGGCTGGTGAGCGGGTTGGGGTCAAGATAGACGCAAGAGCTGTTTCCCGGGGGATTAACAGGCTTGCTCGGATCGGCATATTGGAACCAACCCTGTCCATTGTTGATGCCACCCAGGCATTGATGATCGTCCGTTACGCCCGGCTGCCAATGGCCGACAGCAGGCGTGAGAAGGGGCGACGAGCCCATCCAATAGGAAAACGCCGTCATCAGATTGATGAAGACGTAGTAATTCTCTTCCGTTTCGTAGTGGAGATAGTTGCCGCCCGCGCTGAAGTTCAGCGGGCCTTCGAAATGGGTGGCGACGCGAAACTCCTGGGAGACTTGCCAGGCGTGCTCCATCGAAAGATCTTGCGCGACAAGCCTGTCGGAACAGCCAAGCTGAGGATCGCAATACATCCCGTCCGGAGAGAGCAGGCCATACTGCACCGATCGCGGCGGAGCCGTGGGATCGCCCAACTCCGGGGACGTATCGAAAATGCCGGGCCTGGTGTTGAAGCGATTGTAATCCTGGGTCGCCCAGAGAAAGTCCTGATTATAGGCGGTTTGCGATATCAAGGTGATCGTCGGCGAAACCGTGTAGTCGGCACTGACCTCGATCAGGTCGTTCTTCACGCGGTAGATCGGATCGAGTGAGGTTTCGATGACCCGCAAATTCGGAGATTGAACGGCGCTGGCGTAAGGATTGACGCCTCCATTGACGCCGCCCTTCAAGATTCCGGCGTAGAAGCCCGCCGACACATAAGGCAACGATTACCCGTTCGGCACCTGAAACGACTCCGGCGAATAGAGCGACGCCATCTGGCAGCCCTGACTGAGATAGCCGCCCATATTGGCGGTTTCGTTCCAGCCATACCCCGGTGGCGGCGGCGTTTGGCCTCCCACAGTCAGGGGGAGCGGATCGGTTTTGCACAATTGCTTTGCACTGCGCATACGGTCATCGTTTTCGGAGAAATGCTCCCAGACGAAATTCACTTGCATGTCCGGCACGGGCTTCCACCCGATGCTGAGGCGGCCTGACCACAGATCGCGCCCGTCGATGCGCTGGTTCGTCAATTCATTGAAAGAATAGCCCTGACGCTTAGTCCATTCGCCAGCAAGACGTATATCCAGCCAATCGTCGACGACCGGAATGTTGATCATTCCTTCGAAGCGGCGCTGGTGATAATTGCCGAGTTCGCCGCTCGCCATCGCTTCGAATTGGTCGGTGGGTTTGGCGCTAGTGAGATTGACCACGCCAGCCGTCGCGTTGCGGCCGT
>CAYYDL010000699.1:0-3487 GCA_964470545.1 uncultured Hyphomicrobium sp.
GGTGCCGTTGACTTGCGGCATGCGGGCGGCCGGCGTGCCGCGCCGCGCCGAGAACGGAAAGACGTGCAGGTACGTCAGACCACACTCATCGACGATACGATAGGAATTCTCGAACATCTCGTCGGTTTCCGTCGGATATCCGGCGATCATGTCGGCACCGAAAACGATATCGGGCCTGAGCCGCCGTGCCGTCTCGGAAAATGCAATGGCGTCCGCACGCAAATGGCGCCGCTTCATGCGCTTCAACGTCAGGTCGTCGCCTGCCTGCAGTGACAGATGCAAGTGTGGCATCAGTCGTTCCTCATCGCGAAGCGCAATCATCAGATCCCCATCAGCTTCCACCTGATCGATCGACGATAAGCGCAGTCGCTTCAGCTCCGGCACATGCTTCAGAACCTGCCGCACGAGCTTACCGAGACTCGCGACGCCGGGCAGATCGCGTCCATAGGAGGTGATGTCGACGCCGGTCAGCACGATCTCGGCGTAGCCTCTTTCGACAAGCGTCCTCACCTGCGTCACGATTTCACCCGCCGCGACGGAACGCGACGGGCCGCGACCATAGGGAATGATGCAGAACGTGCAGCGGTGATCGCAGCCGTTTTGAATTTGCACGTAGGCGCGGGTGCGCGCGCCGAACCCATCGATCATGTGCAGCGCCGTATCGCGCACACTCATGATGTCGTTGACCTGCACACGTTCGCCGTCCGCAATCGACAGTCCAGCAAACGTCTCCGCCTGCATCTTCTCGGCATTGCCGACGACATGATCGACTTCCGGCATGTCGGCGAAACGTTCAGGCTCGATCTGCGCCGCGCATCCCGTCACGATGATCCGCGCGTTGGGCTTTTCCCGCCGCAGCCTGCGAACCGTTTGGGCCGCCTGACGCACCGCTTCGCCCGTCACCGCACAGGTATTGACGATAATCGCGTTATCGAGACCCGCCTCGCGCGCGTGACGGCGCATCACTTCGGACTCATACGTATTGAGCCGGCAGCCGAGCGTGATCACCTGAGGTTCGGACATGAATGCGATCGTCGTCTTTCTGATAGGACGCCGTTACGCCGGCCGGCCGGACTAGACGGACACTTTCGTCAATTTGGCAAAGTCGATGGCGCCCTCGTATTCGAACTCGACGGGACCGGTCATCAGAAGGTGATTGTTCGCCGTCCACTCGATCCCGAGATCGCCGCCGGGCAACGTCACCGTGACCTTGCGCCCCGTGAGCTTCTTGCGCGCAGCGCAAACCGCAGAGGCGCACGCTGCCGAACCGCAGGCCATCGTCAACCCCGCGCCGCGCTCCCATGTCCTGAGCAGAAGGGACGACTCCGACGTCACCTGCGCCAGCGAGATATTCGCGCGCTCGGGAAAGATCGGATGGTTTTCGAGCAGAGGCCCGAAGCGGCCGAGATCATAGGCATCGATGTCGTCGACCCAGAACACCGCGTGCGGGTTGCCGACGTTGACAACCGATGGCGAATGCAAAACGGGCGCGTCGATCGGCCCGACCTGCAATTCGATGGCGCGCGTGTCCCGAAACTCTTCAGCGAGCGGAATGTCCTGCCAGCCGAATTTCGGCTCACCCATATCGACCGTGATCGAGCTTTGATCCTTCACGATCGTGTCGAGCACGCCGGCCCGGGTCTCGACCAGAAATCGATCCCGCGTTCCGCCTTCTGACAGGAACCAGCCGACGCAACGCATGCCGTTGCCGCATGCCCCCGCTTCCGAACCGTCAGCATTATAAATGCGGACGAAGGACTCGGTTCCGTTCGTCCTCGGCGCATGCAGAACCATCATCTGGTCGAACCGGGACATCCGCTCGGCCGCCACTGCAGCCACTTCCTCCGGAGTGAACGTCTTGGAACTACTCCGCAAATCGACAACGACGATCTCGTTGCCGAGGCCGTTCATCTTCAGGAAGGGCAGGGTCGTTGCGTTGTTCATGAGCGCCTATATGGCGAGAACCGCCAAAAATGACAATTCCGAACCCGTCCCGAGCGGCCAAGCCCCTGATTCGCCTCGAAACCCTGATTGGACGCTGCATCCAACGTCGGAACAAACGATCTTGACGATCCGTTAAGGTCGGCGGAAAGCCGGCCTCGACGTGTCGCTCCTATCCTGTGGGATGCCCATGGCGCAATCGGATTACAATTCGCTGCTCTTCCGTGTGGCCTTTGCCCGCACGCGCCCCTGCTATTGCTACGGCTGCATTTGCCTGACGCCGGATGAGCGCGCCTATCAGCGCCGGGTCTTCAGGCTCGCGCGAACGTGGGGCCAGCAGACGAGACGGGTCCGTGCACATCGGGACCGCATAGGCGCCCGCTAGGCCGAACAGCCGGTGTGACGAGCCCGCCAGCCTACTGGGAAATTTACCGGGGCAGCCTTGTCGCGAACCTGAATTCGGCGCACACGTTGAAACTTCAAAGCAGGTGAGGGCCGCTTTCCGGATGAGATGTGTTATGCGCACAGTGGCCGCGTCCGGTCTTGCTGCCCTTTTTGTCGCCTGCCTCGCTGTCGACGGCGCTTCGGCCGAAGACATGCTCTATGCCCTGAAAATCGGCGCGCTGGCCCACGATGTCCCCGGCCTCTGGAGCGGCTTTCAGGTCGAACAGAACGCCGTCGATATCAATATCGAGGCACAGTTCAACGCTGCCTGGACGTTGCCCTGGGGCGCCATCCGCCCCGTGATCGGCGGCTCGATCAATACGCGCGGCGACACCAGCGACGGCTATATCGATGCCCGCTGGCAAGGCGATTGCCCGTCCGGACTCTTCTTCGGGCTTGGCCTCGGCGCCGCGATCCACGATGGCGAAATCGGCGGTCCGGGCTCCGACCCTGACAAGAAGTGGCTCGGTTCGCGCGTGCTGTTCCATATTCCGATGGAAGTCGGCTACCACCTCGACGAGCACAATGACGTCTCGGTCTATTTCGAGCACATGTCGAACGCCTACACCGAGAAATATAACGAAGGCATGGACCGCATCGGCGTCCGCTACGGCTATCGGTTCTGACGCCGCGCCGCTGTCAAACGTTTGGCTGCATTACTCCGCCGCGATCGGCTCGTCATCATCATCGCGCTTGTCTTCGATCCCGGGCAGCTCAAAACCATCGATCTCTTTCAGCGCCTTGCCTGCGATACCCTGCAGATCGCCATACATGCCCGCGGTCGCGTCCAGCACAGCCGTGATCTGGGCCTCGCGCTTGGCCCACGACTTCATCATCGCCTTCCGCTCTTTATCGAGATCAGACTGCATCTCATCGAACTTCTCGATGATCGCCTCGATGCGGTGACGAAAACGCGGCCCCGTGAGATAGTCATAGACAAGTGCCATCTTGCTCTGCTGGCCTTCACCGACCACGCGGGCGGTTGCGACATCGGAAAGAAGTTGACGAAGCGCGAGTGCAATCGGCACCGCGCACCTGAAGTCGGCAACCCAAATTCCATCGACATTATCGAACGTCTGAATATCTTTGGGCAACGCGCTCG
>CAYYDL010000700.1:0-2378 GCA_964470545.1 uncultured Hyphomicrobium sp.
AACTTCAGGGCCCTTGCCTCGGCTCGCTGAAATGGCCAAATGGCCTCCGACGAAGTGAGATTTAAAGGACCTATTGCTTCGGCTCACGGCCGCTTGAGGCATACCGCAGCGAGAAGGGAATAGACTCCAGCAATGCATCCCAAGGTTCGCGAAGTTTTGCTCTATACCGGGGTGAACCTGAGTGCGACGATCGTCGACTACATCATTTTCCTGTCATTGACGCACATCTTCGGACTGCCGATTTTACAAAGCGTCATCGCCTATGCCATCGCGACCATCGTGAACTATACGTTGACGAGAAAATTCGTTTTTCATCGCGACCTTTTTCCGAAATCGGAACACAGACGCTTCCTCGAATTCGTCGCGACGAACGTCGTGGGGCTTCTCATAACGGCAGTTGTCATTTGGATAACCGTCCACAACATGAACCTGCCCCCTATAGAGGGCAAAACGATCTCTGTACTGATCTGTTTCGTATCGCTCTATTACGTGCGAACCCGCATCGTGTTCGGCAAGAACACGGCCGGGTCCTCGGATGCATCGGAAGCAATGCAGAGCGAAGCGTCTAGAAGTTCACGTGTTGGATGACGTAGCTTCCCGCCGCCGCGATAATGCCGGCAAGCAGTACGAATGGCAGAATGGCGACGAGCACCATCAGCAGTTCGACGAACGCCTTGAAGATCTGTTCAGCGGCGCGCCAGAGCTGAAAGAAGCCTCGGTAGAGCACATAGATGATCGCGATCACCGCGATTGCGAGAACGACGATCTTCCAGATCGGCAGCGCCTGCCAGTTCGACTGAAAAATCGCGAACATCTGGCCGAACGACCACTGCCAGACCAGCTCCACGAACTTGAATATCGCCGTGATGCCCTGTTGGAGCAGATTGACGATTTGATCAATGATTTGCCGCACGCCCCGCCTCCCCTCGCGATAGTCCGCACTGCCAACGCATTAACCTTGTACTTGGTTCAGCGCTATCCCTACGGAATTTCGCGAAATCCTGATGAAAGCCAGCCGACCGCGTTGCGTTCGCAACAATCGCGAAGCTGTTGCGAATATCTCGGCATTTCCGTATAAACCGCCCAGAGCCGCCCGGCGAGGCATGCCGTGGCGGTTCTTATGCTTTTGAAAAACCAGCGGAAACCGCAAAAAGCATCACTTCGCAGGAGAGTGCGGACACCTATCTGTCTGCACTTCGGGCCGCAAGGTCCGTGGGCGCGACCACGCCCCGCCGCTAGCGGCGCCCCCGCGGAGGGCCAGGATACGAAGCGCGTCAGCGCAAGTGTCCGGCGCGGCCCGTGAGCGATAATTAGGATAAGCAAAATGCCTAAGTTGAAGACCAAGAGCGGCGCGAAAAAGCGCTTCAAGATGACGGGCACGGGCAAGGTTGTCGCCGCCCAGGCCGGCAAGCGTCACGGCATGATCAAGCGCACGGCGAAGTTCATTCAGAAGGCCCGCGGCACGGGCGTGCTGAACGATTCTGACGCCAAGATCGTCAAGAAGTACATGCCCTACAGCCGATGAGATGCCGCCGCGTGCGGCCGGCTCCCCAGAGGGGAGTCGCACGCGGCCACTCAAAGAATCTCATCACACCCATAATCTTGAAGTTCTAGGAGCTATCCCATGGCCCGCGTCAAACGTGGCGTTACCGCCCACGCCAAGCACAAGAAAGTCATCAAGGCCGCCAAAGGTTTTTACGGCCGTCGCAAGAACACGATCCGCGTTGCCAAGCAGGCGGTCGAGAAATCGCAGCAGTACGCCTATCGCGACCGCAAGCGCCGCAAGCGCAACTTCCGCGCCCTCTGGATTCAGCGCATCAACGCGGCCGTCCGCGAGCACGGCCTGACCTACGGGCGATTTATCAACGGCCTGACGAACCTCGGCATCGAGGTCGATCGCAAGGTTCTGTCCGACATCGCGATCAACGATCCGGCAGGCTTCAAGGCGCTGGTCGACAAAGCGGCCGCCGCAGCGTCTTCGCCCGTCGCGAAGGCAGCCTAAACACCTCCATTGTCATCCCGGCCAAAGCGGCTGCGCGTTGAGCGCGGTCGCGCAGAGCCGGGATCCAACGCTTCTGGGGTGATTCAACCCGCATTATGGGTCCCGGATTGCCGTGCGGAGTTGAACATGTGCGCGGAGCCTGCCAAACAGAGGCCGCGCGCCGTCCGGGATGACAATCAGGTGCACGCAGCGCGCCCCGGACGAGGTTTAAATGAGCACTTCTGACGATCTCTCTAAACTCGAAAGCGAGCTTCTCGCCGAAATCTCTGGCGCAGCCGACCTCGCGACGCTCGACGCCGTCCGCGTCTCGAGCCTCGGCAAGAAAGGCCGCGTCTCCGAGCTGATGAGTAAGCTCGGATCGCTTCCCCCCGAAGAT
>CAYYDL010000701.1:0-2554 GCA_964470545.1 uncultured Hyphomicrobium sp.
GCGTGCGCATCAGGAGGTAAGCAATGTCATTAGCAGTTGCTGACCCTCTTGGTTTCTGGGAAGTCATCAGCCTCTGGGGACCGGCCTTGCCCCTGCTCGTGATCGTGCTCATGTTCCTCGATCGTGTCGCCAAGCGCTACATCGAACGAGGCTTCCGCGACAATCGCGATGCGCTCCACAAGACGGAGCTCCACAATGCCGAGTGCCACGAGGAGCACATGGCCGTGCTGCGTGAGATTCACGACGCGGTATGTGACGGCGATCCACCTCGCCGGCGTCGACGACGCGATAGGCCAGATGACGAACCCTAACAACAAAAACCCCGCGTGACACACACGCGGGGTTTTTTCGTATGCGATGAATTCCTTATGGCGTCCCGTTCCAGGCGTACCAGTTCAGCTTGACCGTGATGGTGTCGCCGGCGAGGGTGACAGTCTTGCCCGGAGAGAAGCGGCCAACCGCGAAAAGGAAATCCGCCGTCCCATCGTTCAACACGACGTAGACGAGGTAACACGTCTGCGGCAATGGCGTTCCCGATGTCGCCGTCCACGTGATCGTAGGACCATCCGACTCGGCCTCGTTGGACATGTTGGTTGCGGGCGCCGGCCAGGCCGGAGTGCCAATGTCAACTTCCGCGTAGCCCGGAAAGCTCGCCTCAGTCAAATCACCTAGAACCAAATCGGCGTCGGCGGGAACGGCATTGTTCTGAGCCAGACGAATCTTTGCCGTCGCAATCGTCTTGGCGAAGATGCAACGCAGGATGCCATTGGCCCCCTCTTTCGTAATCATCGGGAAACCTCCTCAAACGCGACTGCGACAAGTTTCCCGCTCTGAGCTTCGACCATCATCATAGCGACCATAGCGCCAGATTGGCCCGCCAAGGCGTTTCGACGGCAAAACTTGACCATCCAGGCACCCGGAACCCTTGCGAGGGCACAGGGAGCGAAATCGGGGCGGATCGCGGCCAAAGACCTGAACGCAGTTCCAGGCAAAACAACCCGGAGTTCCCAATGGGAACCCGGAGTTCCTAATGCAATAGGTCCGGCGGAGTGTCTTATATGCCCTCGCCTATGCTCATGCCTTTTGCTGGTCGCATGCTGAAGCCTTGTTGAGAAATTTGCTAGGAGCGCCTATCGCTGCTCGGCGCGTTAAGGAACCCGTGTTTCGAGAAGACGCGGCGGCGAGCTCCAGAAAATGGCATGAAAAAACCCGCCACGGTTGCCAGTGGCGGGAATTGGTGAAGATGGGGAGGTTTGGTGTCGATCCGAGCGGCAAAGGTCAATCGACGTTCGGCGGGCGATTGTCCATCCACTGCTCGGATTTATCCTCTGCGATCTCCCACAGCTTGAGAATCGAGGGCATGGGATTCTTTTCAGGCGGCAACCTCGCGCCGTCTTGTTGCATGCCCTGGGCGAAGATCAGGAGGCGACCATTGTCGCCCTTGGTTCGCACCGCACGTATCGTCAGGCCACGGAAGCCATGCGGCTTGGCCAACTGTTGACACAGCGATGCCGCAGCCGTCGGGGTCAACTCAAGAAAGATTTCTTGCTTCATCTGGACCGCGTAGCAATGCAAGTAGCCTTTCCATTTCTTGCCCTTGCTGAGCGAGCAACCGCGACAGTCCTTTTCGTTCCGCATGTGCGGAACGCTCCGCCCGCCGACCCAGTGATACCAGACGCCCTTGACCCGTTCGGCAAGGATGATGCACGTCAACTCTTCCTTGCCCTTGAGCCGCTTGATGTAGATTTCGGGGCCCGGCTTTGGGATCACGTCATCAAATGCGACTTCGGCTTCGTCGATGTCGTGGATGCTCCAATATTGCTCTGCTTGGTCAGTTTGCTCGGCCTCGTCTACCGTTTCCGCAATGGGGCGCTTCGTGTTGGCGTGTCCGTTTTTGTTCGACATAGGATTCCTTTCGCTCTGAGGGGTTGAAGGTGATAGATCGCGGCGTTACTCGAGAGCAACGCCGCGAAGCCGAGCAGCATCACGCCGCGACCGTGTTAGCTGCGAGGAAATTATCGATCATCGCGTTGACCGTTTGCAGCCAGTTGGCCCACGTCGGCCGGCGGGTCTCAAGCTGCTGAAAGATCAGATCGACAATCGGCACCAGATCGGCGGGCGAAAGCGTCGGACGCATGCCGATGGGATGCGCATCGAGGAAGGAATCGACCAAGGTTTGCACCATCTTCAGCATCGCCACGACGACAGGTCGACCGATGTTGCTGGCGATGATGCGCGCGAAGATCGTGTCGATTTGATCCTTGATCGACGACGGAGAAGGCGGCGGCGTCGGCGGGCTCGGCGGCGTCGGCGGAACCACGATGGAACTCGGCACTTGATTGATCGCCCAGAAGTCGCCAGCAAGCGCTGACGAGTGAGCGTAGGCGTAGGGCAGGTATCCGTAGCCGTTGTCGCCCCACGGTCGGCCGTCGTCGTTCAGCCAGTGATTGCGGAACTTGTAAAGCTGCTTGGAGGTGTCGAAGCCAAGGAAGGTGACGTCGTGGCCTCCCACTGGGGTTTCGTGTGCGGCCGGCATCGGCACGATGCCGGTGCG
>CAYYDL010000702.1:0-3144 GCA_964470545.1 uncultured Hyphomicrobium sp.
AAGCTTTTTGTCTTTGGCAGTGGCGTTGCACGTAGCATCTGCGGAAGCAGCACTGCACAAGGTGGCGCTGATCAGAGCAGCAACAAGAATTCTCATCGCGTCCTCCATCGCTACGGCTAGGCCAATGCATCTTAGCCTTGAACCGGCTTTTTTCGACCGTCTGCTGAAGATGGCATTTTTCTCTGGAGTGCCGTCAACTCGCCTTCGAAGCCCTTACCAAAAAGTAAATTCGGCGAACTGCACAAGACTAGCCCGTCAATCAAGGACCCGAAACGCAGAATTCATGCGCCCAACTTGCTACTTCGGCTGGACGCTTTGATCGCCTCCGGGTTCCCCGGGGGGAATGATCACCGGCATCTTATCTCCCGTTCGGGCAGGAGGCTGTTGATGCATTTCCGGGTCGATTCCGTGAGGCGGTTTCAGGACGCCTTCGTTTTTGTCCAGCTTCTTGCTCAGCGGAACGTTGCTGGGATTTTTCGTTGTCTCGCCCTGCTTTTGACCGCTAGCCTCCGGCGCCTGGGCGCTCGCTGACGAGAACGCGGGGAGAATTCCGCCTGCCGCGATGATGCACGCCGCAAATAATTCGCGTCGCATTGTTGCGATCCTCTCTCGTTTATGGGGGTGACATGGCAACGGGGACCGGCGAGTTCGAGTTCCCCTCGTCCGTCGCTCGCGGATGCGCGCTTCACGATCGGAGGCTGGGCAACTTTTGACGCACACGGAACTGTCAGGAGCGCTGGCCGGTAACCCTGGAGCCACGGTACGCACATCCCCCCTGTGCGATGCCGCCCTAAGCCGTGGCAAAGCGGGACGCCCCGATTGGCAGGGATCGGGGCGTCTTATCTTTCAATTTCGGACACATCTTCGCTCAAGCCGCGCTTGTGCCAGGGCCGGATGGACGCACCGCTTTTTTCATGAGGCTGTTGAGCTGCCCAAACAGCACGGGTCCTTCCACTTGATCGTCCATGTAGCCTTCCTCGCGCAGCTTCCGTTTGATTTCTGCGACTGTGGAGAAACGGCCTGAACGGGCCAGTTCGAATGCACGCTCCAACTGAGACAGGCGGGGATCCACAATGATGCTCCTTACTTCATCTCATGCTTTTGTCGTTGTTTCGAGCGTATTGGGCATGGCGCCGGCGACCGCGACAGCTTGGCTTGTCACCCCGCTGACTTTTTTCTCGCATAACCGGCCCTTTCGCCGCTATGTCCTTGGCAAAATTTCCGGCTTTCGCCTTCACACTCTCAAATGTCATGCGCAAAATGGTTTGAGGTGCGCTGGAGTTCCGGCATCAATTCGGAATAGTTTAATATGAGTTCACACAGGCATTCGCCGCACGTCACCCGCGTTGTCATCGCGTGCAGTCCAACCTACCGCAACAGACGTGCGCTGATGGAGGCGCTAGGATCGATTTTTCTCGAGACCATCGAGGAGCAGCGGGAGTACTATTACTTTGATTGTCCGGCGATGAGCGAGATCTTCGATGACGGCGTCTTTAACCGGTTATCTTTTCGACAGCTGATGGCCGGCGATCGGTCGCAAGCCGAAGTCGTAAGGAACCTGGGCTTTACGCATATTGTTGCCGGCGGTGATGATACGTTCGTTGGCGACCTTTTGTCTGAACTCGGTGCAACCGATGCCTTGCTCGTGCGTCTCGCGTGACATATCCATTAGCCGCTCGGAACCGATGTGGCTCTCTGTTCACTGAAGACCTTTTCGAAATAGCGAGGACTCCATGGGAAAGCGCAAATCGCAAGTGGTAGAGCCTGAGGAGTTCGATCCGGACGAGCCCTCTCCCGTTCCTGCGCAGATGCCGGGCCAGCCGGTGGATGTGCCGGCGTATCCTGGCGACGAAGACGATTCCGACGACGAGCGTGAGGATGAGAACGAAGCCGTTCCGGACGAAGAAGACGGCGAATAGCCTCGTTTGCGGATGACGACATAAGGAACCAAAAAATGCCCCTGCGCGATCGCGCAGGGGCATTTTTGTTTTCGCAATTCTCTACTGCGACGTGCCGCTCGGCGTGCTGCCGGGATTCATCTTCTGGCTCGATGTCTCGCTTTGCGGAGGCGTATTCGGTGTTGTATCCATCCCGGATGTACCGGTGCTCCCGCCATTTCCAGCTGCAGCACTTGACCCGGATTTCGTCGGTGCGGCGCTCCTGTCAGACGGCATATTTGAATTATCCCGGCCCGGCGCATTCGTGCCCGGCAGGTTCGACGATCCGCTCTCGGCCGCGAAAGCTGCAGGCGAGACCGCGAGGATGATGGCAGATGCCAGAATGGCTATCCTCATAGCGTTTCCTTTCCTTTTTTCTCGGCTTGGAAACGAGTCCGGTCTGGCGCAGTTCCCTATTCATATCGAGAGGAACTCCGCTTCAAGGTGAGCCGTTCTCCGAAGAAACGGCAGGAGCGACAATCATGGCTATCCATCGAGCCCTCGGTCGGCGACGACGTTATGGCGGTTTGCCCACTGTCGCTTGGATGTCGTTCAGCGGTACGTTTGTCATGCCCCTTGTGCTGGTGATCGCTGGCGCGCTTGGCGGTTGGCTTTTGTATGGGCGCATCAGTCCCACTGTCGACAACAAGGGTGCGACGAGACCGGTCGCGCAACCCGACTTGCCCCAATCGGCGAGCGAGCCCGCGGGTACACCGCGAGCCGCGCATTGACTTCTGGATAAGGTTCGAAGACGGTCCGGTTCGCCGGACTAGTTGATGGACTGAACGGTTTCAAGACCGTGCTCGGCGATCAGCCCCTTTACGGCAATGATCGCGTCGGACATCCGCCGCCGCGTTTGATAACGGGCAGGTGGCTCCGAGGTGAAGACCGAGGGAATACCTCGCACACTGAGTTCTCGGCAAAACTCGACTGTCTCCGAATCCTGCGAATACGGGAGGACGACAGCGTCGATCGTCTTCACGCTCAGGATTTTGCCGGCGAGCGCCAAACTTTCGACGACGTGTGTCTTTGCTCCGGCCGCAACGAACGACTGGCGCAATCCGAACGCGGCTTCGCCATTCGGATCAATGACGAGGATCGAAAGATCATTGAGTGACGTCATAGTGGGTACCTTGCGGCGCGATGCGGTCGCGCTTTCCGCTTGGAGCCGAGGCCGATATCGGGCCTGAGCAGTCCCAGGATGACA
>CAYYDL010000703.1:0-2195 GCA_964470545.1 uncultured Hyphomicrobium sp.
TGCCGTGTTAACGTTCCAGCCATCTGCAGATCGTCAATCGACCGGTCGAACGCCCGTCCTGATGCTCTGCCCGAGGAAATCTCCGAATTTTCTCGCGGCCCTCCCCAAGGCACGCGGATGCGAAGAGTTAGGCGCTTCGAACTAGGCCGTCTTGCCGGACCACTGTCACAACGCCGTCATTCAACGCGAGATCGTTCTAGCGATTCCACGTAATGGATTTGTGACAGTCTAATATATTGTTTTAAAATAATTTTTACTTGCAAGCAGGCAGAACGACGTTGAATGTCGTGCCTTCGCCGACGACCGACTGAACCGAAAGCTCGCCATCGTGGCGGCTGAGCACATGCTTCACGATCGCCAGTCCGAGGCCCGTTCCCCCGATCCGGCGGCTGTGCTCCGCGCTGACGCGGTAGAAGCGCTCGGTCAGCCGAGGCAAATGTTCGGGGGCGATTCCCGGTCCATCGTCGACGATCGAGACGAAAGCGCGCGCAGGATTGCGATCGCCGGTGGGGCTCGTTTTTTTCGTCAGCGAAATGGTGACGTGGCCGTCGTCGCGGCCGTATTTGACCGCGTTCTCTACGAGGTTGTGAAAAACCTGGAACAGCTCATCGCGATCGCCCTTCGCGAGGAGTGCATTCGGCGATGGCTTCACTTCGATCGTGATGTCCCGTTCATCGGCAAACGGCATCAGCGAGCGGACAACGTCTTCAATGAGATCGTTGAGGTCGACTCGTCCTGTCGGCTTAAGGTTGGCTTTCTCTTCAACTCGGCTGAGCAAAAGCAAATCGTCGATCAGCCGTGTCATGCGCTCCGCCTGATCGGCCATGATTGCGAGGAAGCGTTCTCGCGCTTTTTCGTCATTCCGCGCGGGGCCCTGAAGCGTTTCGATGAATCCCCTGACGGATGCGAGCGGCGTTCTCAGCTCATGACTGGCGTTGGCTATGAAGTCCGTGCGCATTTCGAGCAGGCGATGCTGTTCGGACTCGTCATGGATCGTGATCAACGCCGCAACCGCGGGCCCATGTTTCTTGACGCCAAGAGGCGTGACGGTCGCAATAAGCCGTTGGCCTGCGCTGCCGCGCGGTACGAGGCGTGCCGTACTCTTTTCGCCATTCTGAAGAGCGCCGGTCACTGCCGCAATGAGTTCAGGGTCACGATTGACATGCTCGAGCGGAATGCCCTGCCGGAGCCTATCGAAGAGGCCCCGCGCGGCGGTGTTGCAGTTCAAAATGATGGACGATTCATCGAGGATGATCGCCGGGTCGGGCATCGCCGCGGCAAGATCGGTCCAGGTCAAAATGTTGTCCGAGCTTGAGTCGATGCCTGTCATGTCATCCGCTTTTTGATCGAGCGTAGCGCGGGGCCATGCCAATAACGCGGCAATGGCCACAAGCAATCCACAGGCGAAAAAAATTCCGTCGCGAAGTGATCCGCTCGTCCACATCGACAGGGGTACGAGCAGGAGCAAGGCGGTGGCAGCGAGGGCGGCGAAACCCAGGCGAGCATTATCACGGGTCATGTGCGCTGAAGTAATCCTGATCAGCGCCATAAGCTAGTCGGCAAAAAATCAGCTTCGTCGCGAGCCACGTGCCGCGGGCTTCCTGCCGCGAACCTTGTTGCCTCGGTCGCTTTCGCCGTTCGGTTCTATTTCCGTGAAGCCGACAGGCGACCGCTCGGCAAGCTCGGCAAGTGTATGCTGGTCCAGCACCGTGATGAATGCGGCCAACGCATCATCGAACATGGCATTTATGTTACCCGGATCAGCATCTGCCGACTGAGGATCGTTTCCTCCTTCGACTTGAACGCGCGTCACCTCGATGGCGCGGACGACATCGCCTATCCGGATCGTCGATGCCGGTTTGGCCAGCCGGACGCCGCCGTTGGGGCCTCGAACGGCTGAAAGAAAGCCGGCGTGCGAGAGGATGTGGACGATCTTGAAAACGTTTTGCTTCGTGACGCCGAGGCGATCGGAAACGTCGGCCACTTTTACCAGCTGGTCCTTGGCGAGTGCACAATCAATGAGAATGCGGATCGCGTGGCCGGTTTGCTTCGTCAAGCGCATAATCGAATTACCTGGGGCCGCGCGGCCGCGACGGAAAAGTCCTGTCCTTGCTTGTTTCACAAATCTTATCTGGGTGGCAAGGGGCGGGAGAGCGATCCGAGTTCACTTGACAGGTCGGATGCGCGGCATTCTA
>CAYYDL010000704.1:0-2466 GCA_964470545.1 uncultured Hyphomicrobium sp.
GCGACCGCACCCGTCAGCTCGACCACGCGCACATCGAATATGCCCGCGGCATCAAGAATCCGCTCGGCCTCAAATGCGGTCCATCGAGCAAAGCCGACGACCTTCTGCGTCTGATCGACGTTCTCAACCCGGACAATGAGCCCGGACGGCTGACGCTGATCGTGCGCATGGGCGCCGACAAGGTCGGCGATCAATTGCCGGCGCTGCTCCGCGCGGTGAAGCGCGAAGGCCGCCGGGTCATCTGGTCGAGCGACCCGATGCACGGCAACACCATCACCTCGGCGAGCGGCTACAAGACGCGGCCGTTCGACCTGATCCTCAAGGAAGTGAAAAGCTTCTTCGAGGTGCACCTGGCCGAAGGCACCTATGCCGGCGGTGTGCATCTGGAGATGACCGGCCAGAACGTCACCGAGTGCACCGGCGGCGTGCGCCAGATCACCGACGAGGATCTCAACGACCGCTATCACACGGCGTGCGATCCGCGGCTTAATGCCGAGCAGGCGATCGATCTCGCCTTCCTGCTCGCCGAGCTGCTCAAGAAGGAGCGGTCGAACCGCATCCAGCCGATGCCGGCGGCGGCGGGCCTCTAAAACAAGTTCGTCAAGGATTTGAAACGGCCGCGCACGCCAGCGCGGCCGTTTTGCGTTCTGCGGCCGTGCCGCCTTATCGCTTCATTAGCGATGTGGCGGGTTCCCTGCAGAACCCGTTTAAATTGTAACGTCTGCGCAAAGCCTTCTCGCACCACTTTCCGCCATGGATGGGCGGCGGGATGGCGGCATGGTCAAATCCATAGCAGTTCTGAGCTTGATGGCGGCGATCGTCGTCGGCAGCGCCGGCGCGGTCGCAGCCAACCCCTTCATCATCGAGCCCGAGAAGCCCGCCTTCACCGCCACCTTCGGCGGCCGCTACTGGTACGGCATGGGCTCGACCAGCAAGGACCTCTACGGCCTCACGCGCGACACGCTCAACTCGCGCCTGACCTACAGCGGGCTGCAAACGCATTCGCTCGAATTGTACGGTCGCGTCGACCACGACAGCGGCCTGTTCTGGAAGGGCTACATCGGCGGCGGCCTGCTGACCAAAGGCAGCCTGCAGGACGAGGACTTCCCGCCGGGCATCACGCCGTATTCCAGCACCAACAGCACGCTGCAGAACCAGTCGCTCGGCTACATCGACACCGACGTCGGCGGCGCGATCCTGCGGGGCCGCGACTTCCGCCTCGACGGCTTCGTCGGCTATCACTACATGCACTGGCGACTGAAGGCGTTCGGCTGCGCGCAGACCGCGACCAACACCACCGTCTGCACGCCGACAGTCCCCGACAGCACGGCGATCATCGTCGAGGACGACACCTGGCAGGGCGTGCGCGTCGGCCTCAACGCCGATCTGCCGATCGTCGATAAGTGGCGCATCGATCTCGAGGGCGCGTATCTGCCTTACGTCTGGCTCAGCGGCAGCGACAACCATCTGCTGCGGCCCGACCTCGGCGGCCCGATCCCGCAAGACGGACACGGCTGGGGCTACCAGCTCGAGGCGATCCTGTCCTATCAGCTCACCGAGACGGTCAACCTCGGCCTCGGCGGCCGCTACTGGCACTTCCAGAGCCAGGGCTCGGCCGACTTCAGCGGCGCCGCCGCCGGCGGCACGACGCAGCCGCTCGATTTCAAGGCTGACATTTACGGCGTCTTCTTTCAGGGCAGCTACCGCTTCAACAACCTCTGACCGGAACGCCGGGCAGCTCCCGGCCATTGCCCATTGCCCGGCACGAGGCCGAGGCGGTACAGGTTGGCCATGGCCGCAGCATCCACCCCCCAGCGCCTGGCGGTTGCCGTCGCGCAACTCAACGCCACTGTCGGCGACGTCGCCGGCAACGCGGCCAAGGCTCTGCGCGCGCGCAACGAGGCGGCGGAGCAGGGGGCCGACCTCGTCGTCTTCCCGGCATTGTTCATCGCCGGCTATCCGCCCGAGGACCTAGTGCTCAAGCCGGCCTTCCAGGCCGCCTGCCGCGCTGCGATCGAGAGCCTGGCGCGCGAGACCGCCGCCGGCGGGCCGGCGCTGCTCGTCGGCACGCCGTGGGTGGACAACGGCAAACTCTACAACGCCGTCGCGCTGCTCGACGGCGGCGTCATCGCCGCGCTGCGCTACAAGGTCAACCTGCCGAACTACGGCGTCTTCGACGAGACGCGCGTGTTCGAGCGCGGGCCGGTGCCCGGGCCGATCAACTTCCGCGGCGTGCGGCTCGGCATTCCGATCTGCGAAGACATCTGGACCGAAGAGTCGGCGGCCTACGAGAACGTCGTCGAATGTCTGGCCGAGACCGGCGCCGAACTGCTCATCGTGCCGAACGGCTCGCCTTACTGGCGCAACAAGAGCGACGTGCGGCTCAACATCGCGGTGGGGCGCGTCACCGAGCAGAACCTGCCGATGGTCTACGTCAACGAGATCGGCGGCCAGGACGAGCTGGTG
>CAYYDL010000705.1:0-2461 GCA_964470545.1 uncultured Hyphomicrobium sp.
CATCGACTGGACGACGACCGGTGCGCCGCCGCCGACCTGCACGCCGCCGACGCTCACCGCGACGGTCGCGTGGCGGGGTTTCATCGTGATGCTGTCACCGTGCAACATCGCATTGCCTCTCCGATCCTGTGGGCCGAGTTCTAGCGTTCTCTGCGGCTTCCCGCCAGAAGCGATATGGCCGCGATTGTGCACAGCGCGATGACGATCGACGGACCGCCCGGAACGTCGCTCGAAAGTGACAGCCAAAGCCCGAGAATAACGCCGAAAATAGCCGCTCCTGCGGCGATCACGGCCATCCGCTCGGGCGTCGCCGATAGTGGCCGCGCGGCCACGGCAGGCACCACAAGAAACGCCATGACGAGCAAGACGCCGACGATTTTCATCGCAACGGCAATGACCACGGCGAGCAGGAAGTCGAAAGCAGCACGCGGGAGGCGCGGATTGATGCCTTCGGCGGTCGCAAGATCTTCGTGCAGCGACAGCCTTACCAGCGGCTTCCAGAGGTAGACCGTCGCAACCATGACAACGGCGCCGCCGACATAAATCCAAACGAGATCAGTTTCGGTCACTGCGAACACGTCGCCGAAGAGATAGCTCATCAGGTCAATGCCTGGACCTTTGACGAGCGAAATCGCCGCGATGCCAAGCGCCAGAGTGGCATGGTGCATCAAGCCAAGCGCGGAATCGAGCGGCACCATCTTCTGGCGTCCGAGAAGCGTCAGCATTCCGGCCGCTGCCATCGCTGCCAAGATGACCGCCAAAGTGAGGTTCACATTGGCAGCGAGGCCGAGCGCGACCCCGAGCAAACCTGCTTGGGACAGCGTCTCTCCGACGTAAGACATGCGCCGCCAGACAACGATGCAGCCTAGGGGCGCTGCGATGATGGCAAGGCCGACGGCCGCGAAAAAGGCACGCCAGACGAACGGATCAGGCCAAGCGAGCACTCAGGAGCCTCGCCCTGGCGGTGCCGGCTCACCGAGCGGCCGCGCCTCGCCCGTCAAGCCATGCCGATGATCGTGGTGATGGCGATAGACGCCGAGCGCAGTCGCCGCGTGCGGGCCGAAGATCCTTACATAAGCCGCGTGCTGCGAAACATCTTCAGGCTTACCGGAGCAGCAGACGTGGCCGTTGAGGCAAATGACGCGATCGCTCCGCGCCATGACGACGTGCAAGTCGTGCGATACGAGAAGAACGCCGAGATCGTGCTTGTCGCGCAGCTGGCCGATCAAGTCGTAGAGTTCGGCTTCGCCCGTGAAATCGACGCCGCTCACGGGCTCGTCGAGAATGAGAAGGTTCGGTCGGCGGAGTAATGCGCGTGCGATCAAGACGCGCTGCGTTTCCCCGCCCGAGAGCTTCGAAAGCTGTTGGTCCAGCGTGCGCAGCGCGCCTGCCTCTTCCAAGGCGTCCTTTATGTCAATTTTCGTCACGTTCGCGCCGAGCGCGAGGAAAGCTCCGACCGTCATCGGGATCGTCGAGTCGACATCGAAACGCTGTGGCACATAGCCGATGCGGGTCGAAGCCGGTTTCAGGATGCGTCCGTGCGTCGGCTGTTCGATGCCGAGCAGGAGGCGGACGAGCGTCGTCTTTCCGGCGCCATTCGGTCCGATCAGCGTGACGATCTCACCGCGGCGGACATCGAGATCGACGTTCGAGAGCGTCTCGCGGCCACCGTGCTTCATCGACAGTCCCCGCGCCGAGATCAGCGCATCGGGATGGACCGCGTCGTTGCTTGCCTGATGAGGTCCATGATGATGACCGCAGCTGCACGAGGCGGCGTCATTGGGGGACCGCTTCCCCTGTTCGTCCAAGGCTGACAAAAAACTTCTCCGTCTCAGGCCTTGCGGCGGGTCGCGCATTCCTCGCACGTGCCGGACACCTCGACGAACCGGACGCGAGTCTCGAAGGCGACGTCGCCGGCGGCATGGTCGATGGCGCGGAAAATCTCGTCGCCATCCACCTCTTGGACGGCGCCGCATTTCTCGCAGCTCAGGAAAATCGGTGGGCGTCCCGTCCGCGGCTTGTTCATCCTCCGGCAGGCAAAATATGCGTTCTTGCTTTCGAGGCGATGGACCACACCAGCTTCGAGCAGCGCGTCGAGGGCCCGGTAAATCGAAATCGGGGCGAGCCGCGTCCCTTTCTTGGCGAGACGGTCCAACACCTCGTAAGCGCCGACGCTCGCCTGGGTCGAGGCAATCTCCTCGAAGACCTTGCGGCGGAGGTCGGTGAACCGGATGTTCTTTTCTGCAAAGATCTCAGCGGCTTGCTCGAGAGATGTTTTCAGGCGGTCCTTGCCTCTCTGCTCGTCGGCTGCGTTCGCTACCATGACAGTCCTCTAACGCCGGCTGAGACGCACCTGGCTCTGGGCGTTACCGGACGATATAACATGTCGGCATGAGCGGCCATGCCATTCAAGGGGCGCCAAAGTATTTTATCCCCGCGTGGTTGCGCGAGGTTAGACTGC
>CAYYDL010000706.1:0-2565 GCA_964470545.1 uncultured Hyphomicrobium sp.
CTCGATCGTCCTCGTCTCTTCCGTCGTCAGCATCGGCACGGCGGTGACTGGCTTGCCTTCCGGCGGAGCGCCCATCGTCGAAACGATCGCCGCCAACGGGCTGGACGCCGTTCGGTCCGAAAACTTCGCGACCGCCGACCCGGCGTGAAGTACAGCAGTCCCGGCGCCCATCGCGACGAGACCCGCAAACAGCACGCAAACGGCCCAGGCCACGAGACCCTGCAGTCCATCGCGAAATTCGACCTCATCAGCAGGCACGTCGGCGACGCGGGGGCGAACGCGCGCCGCGACGAACCCTGCGACCAGGAATGAACCGATGGTCGCGATCAAAGCCCAAGCCGCAGCGACACTGGCGGCGAAGCCCGTATAGGATTGGCCGGGCCAGGGCGACAGAAGAGAAAGACCGGCTGATATGCCGATCGACAGAAGGACGAGCGATACGGCAGATCCCGCTGCCGCGCCCGCTAAAATACCTCGCCAGCTCAGGAATGACTCCATCGAGCTCGTCGTTTCAACTTCGATTATATCTGCCATCACGTTTCTCCCTGCTCACCGAAAACCCAGAAGGCTCAGAAGGAACGAAATGACCACGATCAGTCCGATCAGATAGATGATCTCGTGCACCGCATGTCTCCTCGCGCTATCTCGTGCACTCAACAGTGATCACGTGATGTTTGTTCCGGCGGAACAAACTTGCCGGCAACGCTTCGTCACTGTGCGTCGCACAAGAGCGAGATGACGAGTGGCATGAAGCGGAAGCTCAGGGGCTCGGAAAAAGAGCGGAGCTTCGACCCGTCAGCCAGTAGGCAAGCAAGCCGATCCATTCTTTCGCAGCGAGATCCGTACGTTGCAGTCCCGCAGCAAAACTGTCGAACGGACGGAAGGCATCGTCCCAGTCGCGCGTACGGAAATCGACCGGATAGGGGATCACATCGAACCCGACTTTCCGGAACACACCGATCGAACGCGGCATGTGATAGGCCGACGTCACGAGCAGCCAGCGGTCTGAGCGGGTCGGCTTCAGAAGCGCTTTGGTGAACGTCGCATTCTCGTAGGTGTTGCGCGAGTTGTTCTCGACAATGATGCGATCCGGCGCAATGCCGGCGTCGATCAGGAACTGCCGGACGGCGCTGGCGATGCCGCCACCACCGAAGAGTGATCCGCTGCCGCCGGTAAAAATCACTTTCGCCTCGGGGAGCGCACGTGCGAGGCGCAGTGTCTCCGTCAACCGCTCGGCCGCTTCATTGAGAGCGAGACCGCCCCGCGCGTTCGTCACCGAGATATCCTCGAACCCTCCGAGCAGGATAATGCCGCTGACTTTCCCCTCCGGCACCTCCGGAACATGAGATCCGAACCGCTCTTCGAGCGGCAGCACCAGAATATTGCCGCCCGGAAGAAACCCGAAAAGCACGATGATCCCGAGACCGGAATAGAGGAAACGCCGCCCCCAAACGGTAAAAGATCTCAGGAGCAATGCGCCACCGAAAACGCCAAAAAAAGCGAGACTCGATGGCTGAATGCAGAAGAAAACGACTTTCGACGCGATGAAGAACATCGGATCCGCCTCCGCGTCGCAGCCCTCGGATCAGATGAAAGGATCTTTCATCAGGATCGTGTCGTCGCGCTCCGGACTTGTCGAGAGAAGAGTGACCGGGCACTCGATCAACTCTTCCACGCGCCGGACATACTTCACCGCCTGCGCCGGCAGATCAGCCCACCGTCGCGCACCATACGTCGATTCCGACCAGCCCTCGAATTCCTCATAGATCGGCTCGATCTCCGCCTGTGCGGTCGCGCTTGCCGGCAAGCGATCGAGGCGCTCGCCGTTGAGCTTGTAACCGACACAGATGCGGATCGTGTCGAAACCGTCCAGCACGTCGAGCTTTGTCAACGCGATACCGTCAATTCCTGATACCTTCGCGACTTGCCGGACGAGAACCGCGTCGAACCAGCCGCAGCGCCGCTTGCGGCCTGTCACCGTGCCGAACTCACGTCCACGTTCGCCGATCTTCTCGCCGACCGCATCGGTCAATTCCGACGGAAAGGGCCCGGAACCGACGCGCGTCGTATCCGCCTTCGCGATGCCCAGCACATAACCGCCGTGGCGCGGCCCGATGCCCGACCCCGTCGCCGCCTGCGCCGCAACCGTGTTCGACGACGTGACGTAGGGATACGTGCCGTGATCCACGTCGAGCAGCGCGCCCTGCGCGCCCTCGAACAGGATGCGCTTCCCTTGCCGCCATGACTGATCGAGAAGCTCCCATGTCACATCGCCATAGGGCAAAACCTTCGGCGCGATCTCGACGAGTTCAGCAATGAGCTTCTCCTTTGAGACCTCCGGTTGCCCAAGGCCGCGGCGCAGTGCGTTGTGGTGCGCGAGAAGCCGGTCGACTTTAGGCCCGAGCGTTGCGGGTGACGCCAGATCCTGGAAACGGATCGCTCGCCGTCCGACCTTGTCTTCATAGGCGGGACCGATGCCGCGACCCGTCGTTCCGATCTTTTCGGTGCCCGCCGCCGCCTCGCGCACGACATCGAGTTCCCGATGCAGCGGCAGGATCAACGTCG
>CAYYDL010000707.1:0-3219 GCA_964470545.1 uncultured Hyphomicrobium sp.
AGATCACCGGCCGCCCGCGCGGCAACTACCGCAAGCTCAAGATGTGCCGCAACCAGCTCCGCGAGCTGGCGAGCCAGGGTCGCATCCCCGGCATGGTCAAGTCGAGCTGGTAAGAGGAAGCATCAATGTCCGTGAATGATCCCATCGGCGATATGCTCACTCGCATCCGGAACGCGCAGATGCGTCGCCGGCCGAAGGTCGCCACCCCCGCTTCGAACCTCCGCGCGCGCGTCCTCGACGTGCTTGCCGAGGAAGGCTATATCCGCGGCTACGCCCGCGTCGAGCAGAAGGGCGTTCTTCCGCAGTTCGAGATCGAGCTCAAGTATTACAATGGCCAGCCGGCCATCCGTGAGATCGAGCGCATCTCGAAACCCGGCCGCCGCGTGTATTCGCCCGTGAAGGGCATTCAGACGGTCGCCAACGGCCTCGGCGTCGCCATCCTGTCCACGCCGAAGGGCGTCATGTCGGATTCGAAGGCACGTGAGGCCAACGTTGGTGGCGAAGTCATCTGCAACGTATTCTAAGGGCTGAGGCCCGGGTTCAGGGCCACGCCTCGGCAAAACAAGGTTTGAAGAAGTCATGTCGCGCATCGGCAAGAAACCCGTTCCGGTCCCGTCGAACGTAACGGCGACGATCACCGGTCAGACCGTCAAGATGAAGGGACCCAAGGGCGAACTCGCCTTTACGGTTCCCGACGCCTTGAAGGTCCAGAGGACGGACGAAGGCATCGACGTCAGCCTGCTTGAGGATACCAAGCTCGCACGCTCGAAGTGGGGCATGTCGCGCACCCAGATCGCGAACCTCATCAAGGGCGTGACGGACGGCTACAGCCAGGATCTCGAGATCCACGGCGTCGGCTTCAAAGCCGCGATGAAGGGCAAGGATACGCTGACGCTGTCCGTCGGCTACAGCCACGATGTCGTGCTGAAGGTTCCCGCCGGCGTCGAGGTCAAGGTCGGCGGTGCAAAGCAGGAGCTGGTTTCGGTGTCCGGCATCGACAAGCAGGCGGTCGGCCAGATGGCATCTGTCATCCGCGCGTCCCGCAAGCCGGAGCCCTATCAGGGCAAGGGCGTACGTTACAAGGGCGAATACATCCTCCGCAAGGAAGGCAAGAAGAAGTAGGATCGGCACCGATGGCCAACACCAATCAGAAGACCGCGAACCGCCAGGCGCGTGTTCGCCGTGCCGTCAAGGCAGCCGCGAACGGCCGCCCCCGGCTTTCCATTCACCGCTCGTCTGAGAACATCTACGCTCAGGTGATCGACGACGCGAAGGGAGTGACCCTCGCCGCGGCTTCGACACTCGAGAAGGATGTCAAGAGCACGCTCAAGACAGGTGCCGACAAGGCTGCGGCGGCTGCCGTCGGCAAGCTCGTCGCCGAGCGTGCCGTCAAGGCGGGCGTAACCGAGGTCGTCTTCGATCGCGGCAGTTTCCTGTTTCATGGGCGCGTCAAGGCGCTCGCCGATGCCGCCCGCGAGGGCGGATTGAAGTTTTAAGAGATACGCGAGAGGAACCGAAACGTGGCACGTGGACCCCAGAGAGACCGTGGCAGAGATCGCGAGGAACGCGATAGCGAGTTTTCCGACAAGCTCGTGCACATCAATCGCGTCGCCAAGGTCGTCAAGGGCGGTAAGCGCTTCGGCTTCGCTGCGCTCGTCGTCGTCGGAGACCTGAAGGGCCGCGTCGGCTTTGGTCACGGCAAGGCGCGCGAGGTTCCGGAGGCGATCCGCAAAGCGACGGAAGGCGCCAAGCGTAATCTTCTCCGCGTGCCGCTGCGCGACGCCCGCACGCTGCATCATGATAGCGTAGGCCGCCACGGCTCGGGCAAAGTGATCCTGCGTTCGGCGCCGGCCGGTACCGGTATCATCGCCGGTGGCGCCATGCGCGCCGTCTTCGAGATGGTCGGCGTGCACGACATCGTCGCGAAGTCGATGGGCTCGACGAACCCCTATAACGTCGTTCGCGCAACGTTCGACGCTTTGAAGGCGCAGGAAAATCCGCGCGGCGTGGCAGCGCGCCGTAACAAGAAGGTCTCCGACATCGTGTCGCGCCGTCGCGACGGCTCGTCGGTCGCCGAAGCCGGTGCTGACGTCTGATAGGGAATAGCGCGGTTGCCGTGTGGGCAACCGAGGCGCAGATACGCGCGGTTGCGAAGTGGGCAACCGAAGCGCAGCTAAATGAGGCGGCCGTTGCAATCCTGCCGCTTCACAAAGGGATCTGAGGTTACGATTATCATGGCGAAGAAAACGATCACGCTGAAGCAGGTGCGAAGCCCCAACCGGCGGCCCCAGCGGCAGGCCGAGACGCTGATCGGCCTCGGGCTCAACAAGCTCGGTCGCACCTCGACGCTCGAAGATACACCCGCCGTGCGCGGCATGCTGAAGAAGGTTCAGCACCTCGTTCTGGTCGAAGAAGGGAAATAACCGCGCGCTGCGGCCGGCTCCCGGAATGGGAGTCGCAGCGCGCAAACAAAGAAGGATCCGAGTCCCATGCGGCTCAACAGCATCAAAGACAATCCCGGCGCTAAGAAGACGCGCGTCCGCATCGGCCGTGGCATCGGCTCGGGTCTCGGCAAGATGGGTGGCCGCGGCGGCAAGGGCCAGACGGCTCGCACCGGCGTCGCGATCGGCGGCTTCGAAGGCGGCCAGATGCCGTTGCATCGCCGTCTGCCAAAGCGCGGCTTCAACCAGTGGCGCCCGCAGGACGTCAACGAGATCAACGTCGGCTCACTGCAGCAGGCGATCGAGGACAAGCGTCTCGATGGCTCGAAGCCGGTCGATCTCGCGACGCTGATCGCGGCAGGCATCGTGCGCCGTCCGAAGGATGGTCTTCGCCTGCTGGGTGACGGCGAGATCAAGGCCAAGATCTCGATCACGGTCAATCACGCGTCCGCCAAGGCGAAGGAAGCCATCGAAAAGGCTGGCGGCAGTGTTACGCTGATCGAAGCGAAGGTCATCGCCGCCGACGAGGAAAAGCGCAAGAAATCAGAGGCGAAGAAAGCTGCGAAGGGCAAGAAGCCCGGCGCCGCCAAATCCGAGGAATAGCCGGACGAGCGACCGGGCAGGGATTTGATCCGGTCGAACGTTCGAGGCTGGAATGCACTGGAAACGGCGCGTTCCATGCCCAAGTTGCGGGTTAGCCTGTTGGGGCTGGCCGCAACCTAAGGAGAAGAGACCAATGGTTTCCGCTGCCGAGCAGCTTGCTTCGAACCTGAACTTC
>CAYYDL010000708.1:0-16437 GCA_964470545.1 uncultured Hyphomicrobium sp.
CGTCCCCTGAACTCGCGGGCTCCCCCGCGCGTTAGCAGAGTGATCGATAACGGTTCGGCCGAAACGTCATGACGCACCTGATAAAATTGGCTTCAGAAAGAGACCGCCGCGATAGTGAGCAGGCAAAGGTGGTCCGTGACGATTTACTGGAAAAATGTGCCGCAGCCGTCGACGCGATGGGCGCGGACATCGCAGGCTATGCTTTGGTCGTATGGAATAAGACCGGCGATATGCGCACCGCGTATGATGCTTCGCAAGGCCCCATAGGGCCGGCCCTCGTCCCCACATTGGCAGCCGACGCTCTGAACCGGCATGTTGCCGTCGTGCTGGCAAAAACGGGCAATACCGACGACACGGATTCGGATTGATCGGGGGAATTCCGAACAAAGAAAACCCGGAGCCGAAAGCTCCGGGTTCATGCGTATTGCAATGAGCTAGTGCAGAAAACCAAAGAGATGCAGGCCGATGATGACGACCAGCGGAACACCGGCGAGCCAAAGGATGATATCGCGTGCCATTCGTCAGTCTCCTCATTGCGGCATCGACAGTCCGCCGACGCCATGACGAGCGTCATCGCGGTCCCGAGACACCTGTCTCGGCACCTACGTCTCGCGTGTGCTTTGAGACGTCTTGAAGCTCGCCGGCTTCGACTGGGGCATCAACGCGTGCGGATCAAAGCGGGTTCCGCTTCGCAAATTTCGTTCTTTGGCAGTAAGAGCGAATGGAACGCTTTCTCTATAGGAAGTGTATTCCGCAACGGACCAGAGACGGACCTCATATGATCCCCCAGTCGATCCTGCCCGTCGTCTTGCTGACGATGTCGAATATTTTCATGACCTTCGCCTGGTACGGCCACCTCAAATTCATGAACAAGCCGCTCTGGATGGTCATCATCGTGAGCTGGTGTATCGCGTTCTTCGAATATTGCCTCGCCGTGCCAGCCAACCGCTACGGCAGCATGGTCTATTCGCCGGCGGAATTGAAGACGATGCAGGAGGTGATCACGCTGACCGTGTTCACGGTCTTCTCCGTCGCCTATCTCGGTGAATCGCTCACCGTCAACCACGTGGTCGGTTTCGCGTTCATCGCGCTTGGCGCGTTCTTCGTTTTCAAGGCGCCGTTGTAGCGGACGACAGTCAAGGCCGCCGGCGACCATCATTTGCTGAGCGGCACGCTCAACTGAAATCTGCTGCTGAGACTCTGTTGATCTTCGGCCGCGCCGAAATTGTCGACGTCCGCCGTGACACTCAAGGTATAGGCATCCGGTTTGGAATATGTGATGCCCGCCCCTGCCGACTGCACCGCATCTAACGTCGGATCGACACCGTACTTATGAGACGCTGAGACGTCGATCTCACGCTGATAGCTGAGGAACGGCGACAGCGTCGTTCCATTGTCGAGCTGGAATGATTTGTTGAGTTTCGGCGCAAGAATGACGGCGCCCCTTTCAGCAGCACCCGAGGCCTCCGCGAATTCGGCGTTTCCGGACTGCCATTCAGTGCGCGCGTCGAGGCTGAGCAGAGGCGTCGCCTGCAACGTCATGTAAGCGGATGCCTTCTGATCCTGCTCGATTCCCGGCACCAATGCCGACCGCGCATCTCCATGCTCGACGGAAACACCGACGACCGCTGCCTTGTTGAGCGTATAGTCTGCACCGACACCCGTGCGCGTAGATTGATCGCGTGATCCGTCGAAACCCTCGACATCCAGATTGCTCCAGACATCGATCGGCGTCTTCGCTGCAACGGGCGCCTTCGGAAGATCAAACGCAGTCGGGACCGAGCCTAATTCCGGCTGCGTGATCGACGGAGACGCTGTTCGCACGTTATAATCGCGCCACGTGCCAAGGCTCGTCCGGACCGACACGCCGGTATCGCTGGTGCTGAACGTCGCCGGGAGGTCACGCGTGTCAGTCGCGATCCAGGGAACGGAATCGGACGACGCCGCAGCTTCCGCTGGCGCCGCGTGTTCTGCGAGAGCCGCATTCAAATCGATCTGCGGCTCGAACTCCTCGCATGGTTTGAAATCGGCCACCGCCGCAGTCGACTGGACGTCGACACAATCTTCGGCGTGGGAGACCCCGGTTAGTAAAAAAAGCGCAGAAAAGCTTGCAACGCTCAGTCGCAGCGTGAACTTTCCGCGATCCGCTTGACGAGTTTTCATGATCATACGAGCCGGTTAACCGCGAACTTTGATCATCCTATGGCAATAAGGTGAATCGCAACGCTGCCGAACCTTGGCATACCCTTTGTTAATCGAACCTTTTTGCGCGCGGAATTTACGACGGTGCAGGAGAAGCATAGTATTGCGCGCGGAGTGCGGAAGTGACGCACCGATCATCAACATGGAAAGGGCAGACCATGAGCTGGAGTGACGCGCTGAAGGGGGTTGTCGGAAACGTCGTCGGACAAGCCGAGCAGGCGGCGCTGCCTGATCTCATCAAAAGCGTTCTTGGAACCGAAGGCCTTCAGGCCATCCTCGCAAAGCTTCAAAGTGCGGGCTTTGCCGAGCAGGTCCAATCGTGGTTCGATAAAAATAAAGGGAACCTGCCGATCACCGCCGATCAGATCAAAGCCGCTTTAGGCGATGAGCATGTCCAGCAGATCGCGAAATCTCTGGGCATTCCCGTCGACGCAATCCTCGCGGCTCTTGCTCAGAAGCTGCCTGAAATGGCGAACGCCGCCGGACCGGCCGCAGATCCGTCAGCTCCCGGCAATACCGTTCCGGACCCCAAGACGAGTTGATTGAACGATCGGCCGTATCAATTCAATGCCGGCGCGGCACGCGCGATAATCGCTTTCGTATTGGTTCCGGACGGTAAAACGCCGAATGCGCCGCCTCCGCCGCCGGCCAATCGCGTCGCGCAAAAGGCATCCGCGATCTCACTTGGCGCGTGCCGGATCAGTAGCGCCGCCTGCAGTGCGAGCACGAGGTTGCGAACAAAAATCCGCGCCTGCGATTCATCTGCGCTCTGCGCGCTTTCGCGAAACGTCAGAACGAACGCGGCGAGACGACGATCGTCTTTCGCAGCCTCGCTCACCTCATCGACGATCATCTCCAGCGCCGATCGTGAACGGCCCAACGCCCGGAGCACGTCGAGGCACATGATGTTGCCCGACCCCTCCCAGATGGAATTGAGCGGCATCTCGCGATAGATGCGTGCCAAGTTGAACTCCTCGACGTAGCCGTTGCCGCCCAGCACTTCCATCGCTTCTGCTGCGAACGTCGGCCCACGCTTGCAGATCCAGAATTTCGCAGCCGGCGTTACGAGGCGGCGAAACGCCAACGCGGCCTCATCGCTCTCATCGTAGGCGCGTGCAAGCCGCATCGTCAGGACGGTCGCCGCTTCAGACTCGATCGCGAGATCCGCCAGCACGTTCGCCATCAAAGCCTGATCGACCAGAAATTTTTGAAAGGCGCGGCGGTGCTGCGCATGATGGACCGCCTGCGCCAGGCCCTGCCGCATCAGTCCCGCCGAACCGATCGCGCAATCGAGACGCGTGTAATTCCCCATTTCGATGATGGTTGGAATCCCGCGCCCCTCCTCCCCGAGAAGCTCGCCATGTGCACCTTCGAACTCCACTTCGCTCGACGCGTTGGAGCGATTGCCGAGCTTATCCTTGAGCCGGCGGATGTGGATGGCGTTCCTCGCACCCTCCGGCGTCCAGCGAGGAACCAGGAAGCATGTCGGCCCCGCCGCGGTTTGTGCCAGGACGAGGAAGGCGTCGCACATCGGTGCCGACATGAACCATTTATGACCCGTCAGCTTGTAATAGTGGCGGTCGCCCGCGTTGCGATAGAATTCCGCGCGCGTGATGTTGGCCCGCAAATCCGAGCCACCCTGATTTTCCGTCATCGCCATGCCGATGAGCGCGGCCGTCTTTTGTGTGACGGGCCGAAAACGTGGATCGTAGTCACGCGAATAAATCCGCGGCAGCCATTCAGCGGCGATCGACGGCGCGTGCTTCAGCGTCGCGACGCATGCATACGTCATCGACACCGGGCAATAGACGCCACTCTCGATCTGCGCCAGCATGTAGGCGCCGGCCGCCCGCGCCACGTGCGCCCCATCCCGCGGCTCGGCCCACGGTCCCGTATGAAGCCCCGCTTCCATCGCGAGTCCCAAAAGCGTGTGCCACCCCGGATGGAAGTCGACCTCGTCGATCCTGTGCCCATAACGATCGAAGATCTTGAGGACGGGCGTCTCGCGATTGGCTTCGGCCCCCGCCGCGATAATCTCAGGGGTTCCGAGCCGTTGACCCAGCCGTTCGAGATTTTCGGACGCCCACCCGGCCTTCTCGCGCGTCAGCGCTGCCCTGAGAACGGTGTCGCTTGAGAACAGATTGTAATTCTCGAGCGGCGGCGGTTGGTTCGTGACCTCGATCATCGGTACCACCTGGCGAATTGAAAACCGATCTGGCTGGCATTATTTGACTAAAGCCAGAAGACGCAATTTATCGTGTTATGCATCTCAAGCTTACAGGAATGGCCGTGTCATGAGGCGGCGGACATCGCGAAAGCCAGTGGATGAGGAATTTCATGCAAGAGCCTCCCGATCATAAGCCCGCGGCCGCCCCTGATCATTTGAGTGTCGTTCTCGGGTTTGTCGGTATGCTTTCCGGCGGCGGCAACACCGACGATGTGACACGTCTTGCAACCGGATATGGCTGGCTCGACGCGAATGGCCAGCTCACCACCGCCGGAGACCAGCTTGCACGCGCGCTCATCGAACAGAGCGGAACGCGAACCGTATTTCGTGTCTAGTGAGTTCGAGCCGTTTTTCTCCGACCTCCAATCAAGACCGAAGCGCGCTGAAAACTGGATAGCGGCATCTTTTATTCGGCGAAAAATGAATTCGGGGGCGGCTCAGCCTCGCAAAAAAACTTATCCCCGCTTCCAAAACCTCCCGCATACTAACCCCACCTCGCCTCGACGAAACGACGGACAGTCTCGAGACCGTTTGGAGATTGGGGGTGAGCGGCTGGACGAACGTTCGCGGCACAAGGGGGTAACGGCCCAAGGCCCGAGCGGAGCGAACCGCCCGGTGATCAATGTGCATACGGTACCACCGTCGGAGGACCAAGGCACCTCCCATACCGGACCGGTCGATCAGAACCCCAGCTACGGAGCGCGCCAGGCGCTGTTTCTTTCCTCGGAACGAACGGCACCAGGTGCCGGCGCGCTCCGTACTCCGCTTCAAAGCGCCGGTGCCCCCGCACGCGGCGGTGGACGTGTCGCATCTCCAAGGTTGAAGGATTTGAGCACACTTTCCTCTTCCGGAATGGAAGAGGAAGCCCGCAAGGCACGTGACGGACTTTGGGTGGCCGAAAGCACTTCGAGCGAATGAGCAGGTCCCTTATCAACCCCTTCGGGGTACTTTCTCCCACAGGAGAAGGAAAGGCGGGCGGTCTCCTCTTCGCGCCTTGCGGTCACCTCCTTGCAGGGAAGTCGCAAGGCGCCTTCAAGAGTTGACAGGCGCGACCGCTCCCCTAAAGGATGCGTGATCCTCCAGACCTTTGAATAGGATAGCTGCCGATGGCTTCGACGCGTACGCCCGCCAAGCACTTCTCGCCCCTCGCCATCGGAGCGCCGGAGCCCTACCGCACGCTTCCCGTCACGCTTGAGCGGATGATCCATTTCGTCCCGCCGCACAACGAGAAAATCCGCGCCAAAATCAAGGATCTGGCGGCGCAGGTCGATGTTGTTCTCGGCAATCTCGAAGATGCCGTGCCGCTTGACCAGAAAGAAAATGCGCGCAAAGGCTTCATCCAAATGGTCCGCGACAACGATTTCGGCGCGACCGGCGTTTGGACCCGCATCAACTGCCTGAATTCTCCTTGGGTGCTCGATGACGTGACCGAGATCGTCTCGGCCGTCGGCAACAAACTCGACGTCATCATGCTGCCGAAGGTTGAGGGCCCGTGGGACATCCACTACCTCGATCAGCTCCTGGCCCAGCTCGAAGCCAAGCACGGCGTGAAGAAACCGATCCTGATCCACGCCATTCTCGAAACAGCCGAGGGTGTCAACAATGTCGAGGCGATTGCGGCGGCGTCGCCGCGCATGCACGGCATGAGCCTTGGTCCGGCAGACCTTGCAGCCTCGCGCGGCATGAAGACGACACGGGTCGGGGGCGGCCACCCCGACTACGGCGTGCTCGCAGATGCGCAGAAAGACAATCCCAACGCCGCCCGCGCCTTCTACCAGCAGGACTTATGGCATTACACGGTTGGCAAGATGGTCGATGCCTGCCTCGCCTACGGATTGAAACCCTTCTACGGCCCCTTCGGTGACTTTTCCGATCTCGCCGCGTGCGAGGCCCAGTTCCGCAATGCCTTTCTGCAAGGATGCCTGGGGGCCTGGTCGCTGCACCCCTCACAGATCGAGATTGCGAAGCGCGTCTTCTCGCCGGATCCGGCCGAAGTGAAATTCGCCAAACGCATTCTGGAGGCCATGCCGGACGGCACCGGCGCAGTCATGCTTGACGGCAAGATGCAGGATGACGCCACGTGGAAGCAAGCCAAGGTCATCGTCGACCTCGCGAAAATCGTCGCCTCGAAGGACCCCGAGCGTGCCGTCCTCTATGGTGAGCTATAGGGGGACGGCGGATGGTCTTGCACCTTCGCGTCGGCTGCTACACATTCTCACCATGAGCGATATCAAACATGCGAAATTCGCGATCGGACAGGTCGTCCGCCATCGCCTGTATCCGTTCCGCGGATTGATTTTCGACATCGATCCCGTTTTCGCCAATACGGAAGAATGGTGGCTGTCGATCCCGGAAGAGGTGCGGCCTCGGAAAGACCAGCCCTATTATCACCTGTACGCCGAGAACGCCGAGACGACCTATCTCGCGTACGTCTCCGAGCAGAACCTTCTGCTTGACGAAGACCAGAAGCCGCTGCGCCATCCCGATATCGAAGATCACTTCATCGTCGACGGCAATGGCGGATACCGCCTTCGGCCGGAAGTATCCAACTGATCGTCGGCTGATCCGCACCGTTCGAACGCGGACTCCAGATATCAGCAGATATGAAAAGACCGTCCCGGCGAGCCTGGGGACGGTCTGATATTTGGCAACGCTGGCAAAACCCGATTTATTTCTTCGTCGAGCTCGTCGTCGTCGGCGCTTTCTCGACCGGAGGCGCGCCGGGCGCATCAAGCGGCAGGTTCTTCAGTTCGTTGGCCTTCCACTTGTCCGCCATTTGCTGCTGCCGCTGGCGAATTTGCGCCATCAACTGGCTGCGGGCTTCGGCATACTTCTTGTTGTCGACGGGCGGGCCGGCAGCTGCTTCGTTGTATCCGTCGAGCGGGACAGGGAAGCCGATCGGCTGCGCCGCAGCGTTCATCGCCAGAACCATGATGCCGCCGCCCTTCGACATTTCGTCGAGAATTTCTGGTGTGGCTTCCGTTTCAGCCGTGCAGCCCGCCGGATGGCAGAGCGCATACTTCAACTCGATCGGCTTCAGCTGCTTCTCATCGATCTTTTCGCCCTTCGAAGCTTTCGCCCACTGATCCTTCGTGTAGATCGCAGCGCGAATTCCCGGCGGGATGGCCATGCCGAGCGGCACCATGATCATGAGCGATTTTTTCGGCGAGCCCTCGACGGTCCGGATCGCGGCCGAGACGAGCACCATGCCGGTATTACCATCGAGACGCTCGTGGTGGGTAAGGCAGAGCGACTTCTCCGTCTTGACCTCTTTGCCGTCGGGTCCCTTCGTGACGACCGGAGCCTTCTCGCAAAGCTTGACCCATGCGCTCTTCGGCTGAGCCGCGGCGGTTTTCGCGGCCGGAGCGGTCTTTGCGGCTGGCTTCTTCGCGTCCGCCGCCTGCGCCCAAATGGGAGCAGCCACCACTGCCGCCGTGAGCGCCACGGCTGATACGAGCGCCCTGCCGCTCGTGCGCAAAACTGCGTTTGCCATCAACGTAAAAATCCTCGCTTTTTGAGCCGGCGTACCGGCACTCCCCTCACATCGCAGCGCGAAAAAGCCCAAATTCCTGCCCGCGCAGTTCCGGCATCATCTTCTGCCGTTCTGACGGCCGACTAAGGCTCCGATTGCGGCAATCGCGTGGCCGCAACGGCCACCGATTGGGGGCTTTGTTGCGGCTCGCGCAATCGTGGCCCCCTGGCAACTGCGACAAGCTGGACAGGCATATCTCGCCAAAGCTAGAAATCGTCAGCGGCCCCTGGGACGGGCGACTTAGTGCCGGGATTATCGTGTGTTAGCAAGCCGGTGGATGAAGATTCAGGAACCGGCATGTCTTTCAGGAAATTTTCTCTCGTCGCCCTGACCGTCTTGGGCTTGAACTGGGGAGCCGACGCCGCCCCGGTCCCTGCGATCGCGCTGCATGGAAAGCCCCTTTTCGCCGACGACTTCAAAGCCTTTCCCTATGTCAATCCGGCCGCTCCGAAGGGCGGAAAGCTGACGCTCGGCGTCCTTGGATCTTATGAAAACGTCAATCCGCTGATCGTCGGCGGAACGCCGGCATCGGGTATTCGCGAATTCGTCATTGAAAGCCTGATGGCCCGCAGCCTGGACGAACCCTTCACACTTTATGGATTGCTTGCCGAAACGATCGACGTTGCGGACGACCGCAAATCGGTGACGTTCACGCTCAATCCCGCTGCACGTTTCTCCGACCGGCAGCCCGTCACGCCCGAGGACGTCATCAATTCCTTTGAGCTGCTGAAAGAAAAGGGCCGTCCCAACCACAGAACCTATTTCGCGAAAGTCACGAAGGCCGAGAAGATCGGCGACCGCAGCGTTCGTTTCACGTTCGAGGACGCCAGCGACCGCGAGCTGCCTTTGATCCTAGGACTGATGCCCGTCTTCGCGGCACATGCGACGACTCCGGAGAAATTCGAATCCGCATCGATGACGCCGCTCGTCGGATCGGGCCCCTACACGGTTTCGAAAATCGATGCCGGACGCTCGATCATCTACCGTCGCGATCCGAATTATTGGGGCAAGGATCTGCCCGTCAACCGCGGCAGGTTCAATTTCGACGAGATCCGCTTCGACTACTACCGCGACGCCTCCGCCATGTTTGAAGCCTTCAAGGCGGGCAACATCGATCTGCGTCTCGAAGAAGACCCGGGGCGCTGGGCCACCGGATATGATATCCCCGCCGTCCGCGACGGGCGTATCATCAAGGCCGAATTCGACATCGGCCTGCCCGCAGGCATGACCGCTCTCGTTTTCAACACGCGGCGTCCTTTCTTTGCCGATCCGCTCGTCCGCCGCGCCCTGATGACCCTTTTTGATTTCGAATGGTGTAACCGCACGCTTTACAACGGCCTCTATAAGCGCACCGAGAGCTACTTCGAGCGCTCGTATCTGGCGTCACCCAGTCATCCCGCCGACGCCTACGAGCAGAAGCTGCTCGCGCCATTCCCGAATGCAGTCAGGCCGGAAATCATGGCCGGCACATACCGGTTTCCGACAACGGACGGCAGCGGCCAGGATCGCCCAAACCAAAGGGCTGCATTTGCGCTGCTGAAAAAAGCCGGCATGGTCCTGAAGGACGGCCGCATGATCAACGGCAAGACGGGTCAGCCGTTGGCGTTCGAAATCCTGGCGAACAGCAACGCCCAGGAAGCGCTCCTCCTGAGCTACGCACGCAGCCTGGCGCCGCTCGGAATTCAGGCGCGCGTTCGCCTCGTCGACAGTGCGCAATATCAGGCGCGGCTGACTGAGTTCGATTACGACATGATCCAGAACACCTGGCCCTCGTCGCTGTCGCCCGGCAACGAGCAGCTTTTCCGCTGGTCAGCGAAAACGGCCGACGCCAAAGGCTCATTCAATTTCGCCGGCGTAAAAAATCCGGCCGCCGACGCCATGATCGACGCAATGCTCGCCGCGAACACCGAAGCCGACTTCATCTCCTCCGTGCGGGCGCTCGACCGCGTGCTGCTGTCGGGCGACTATGTCGTGCCACTCTTTTATACGCCTCGCCAGTGGGTCCCCTACTGGTCGCGCCTCAAGCATCCCGACAAGACATCACTCTTCGGTTATGCCGTCGACACATGGTGGACCGAACCCAAATGACGAAGACTGACGATCGCCCGTTTAACATGGCCGACTACGCCATCGGACGCGCCGCGCGCGAGATGCCCGATAAGACTGCGCTTCTCGTATATGATACGCGCACTCCGACCCGTCCCCGAGAAAGCTGGACATTCGCTGAAATCGAGGACGCCATTCTCCGCTTGGCTGCAGGCTTGTCGGCACGCGGCTTGAAACGCGGGGATCGCATCGCGATCCGGCTTGGAAATTCGAGCCAATCGGCGCTGCTGTTTTTCGCCGCGATCGCCGGTGGCTTCATCGCGCTTCCCTTGTCGGAGCAGTTGACGCCGACCGAACTCAAATCATTGCTCGCCGACGGCGGTGCGGCAGCGATCGCGACGTCCGTGCCGCTCCCCGATGATGTCACGGGAGCGAATGTGCTCGTGCTCTCGTCCGAGGACATCGCGTCTCTCATGCAGAGCCCCGTGCGGGCCGACTACGCGCAGACAACGGCCGATGATCCCGCATTCCTGATCTACACCTCCGGAACGACCTCGCGGCCGAAAGGCGTGCTGCACGCGCATCGCTCTGCCCTCGGGCGCCGTCCGATGTATCAAGGCTGGTACGGTATCAACTCCGAAGATCGGATGCTGCATGCGGGCGCCTTCAATTGGACGTTCACGCTCGGCGTCGGCCTGACGGATCCGTGGGCCAATGGCGCGACCGCCATCGTCTGCACCGGCGAAAAACCGCCCGAGCTATGGCCAGCACTCATCGCCACAACCGGCGCGACGCTGTTTGCGGCCGTGCCCGGCGTCTATCGCCAGATCTTGAAATACGCGCGACCGGAGCGTGGTGCGCTGGGTCGGCTTCGTCATGGACTGATGGCGGGCGAAACGCCTCCGCCCGGCTTGATCGAGGAATGGACGGCCGCAACCGGGCTTCCGCTTTACGAAGCTCTCGGCATGAGTGAGATCTCGACCTACATCTCGACCGGGCCGTCCGTGCCCTACCGCCGCGGCACCGTCGGCAAGCCCCAGGCTGGACGGCGGATTGCAATACTTGCCGCTGACGGTGGCGATCGATCCCTGACAGCTGGCGAGGAAGGGCTGATCGCCGTGCACCGCTCAGACCCCGGCCTGATGCTTGGCTACTGGAACCGCCCAGAAGAAGAAGCCGAGGTCATACGCGGCGACTGGTTCGTCGGCGGCGATCTCGGTTCTATCGACGAAGACGGCTACGTCACCCATCTCGGCCGCGCCAACGAGCTGATGAATGCTGGGGGGTATCGCGTTTCCCCGCTCGAGATAGAAGCAGCGCTCAGCGCATGCCCCGGAGTGGCGGAAGTCGCATGCACTGAAATCCGCGTGCGCAGCGATGTGACTGTCATCGGCGCCTTCATCGTTGGCAACGACACCACGAAGATCGATGCCGATACGATCAAATCCTTCGCCGCCGAACGTCTCGCTGCCTACAAGGTGCCGAAGCACATCGTGTTCGTAGACGAGCTTCCCCGCACCGCCAACGGTAAGGTGCAAAGGAAAGTGCTAGCGGCACTTTCCTCTCCCGAAGCGGGAGAGGATGCCCGAAGGACAGGTGAGGAACATTAATGTGGGCGGCCGTCTGCTGATAGAAGAAGACCCTCATCCGGCCTTCGGCCACCTTCTCCCCAAGGGAGAGGGAAGTGCGGCCATCCTCTCGTGTCACGTCATGGCCGCGGCGGCGGCCATCCACGACAAACCTTTGCATGACGTTTGACAATCGTCGTCGTGGGTGCCGGCCTTCGTCGCCATGACGATGCTTAAGGCAGAACTCAAGCCGCCCTTTTGGTTTTTGCAGCGATGTCCGCGAACTGCTGCACGAGTGCGCGCACGCTCTTGAGACGCAGCTCCGGCAGATCCCAATCCGACCGATAGACGAGCCGCTGATCAGGCTGCACCTTGAGAAGGCCTCGCGAATTCTGCACGAACGCGATGAGCCCTTCGGGGTTCGCAAACTTGCCCTTGTGCAACGTGATGACGGCGCCCTTCGGACCCGCATCGACCTTGGCAATTCCGGCGGCGCGGCACAGCCCTTTGATTTCCATGACGTCGAGAAGATGCCCGACTTCATCCGGCAACGGACCAAAGCGATCGACCAATTCGGCCGCGAACGCATCGATCTCGGATCGCTTTTCGAGACTCGACAAACGCCGGTAAAGTCCGAGCCGAAGTTGCAGATCGGCGACGTACGTTTCCGGGATCATGATCGCCGTCCCGAGCTGGATCTCCGGGCTCCACCTGTCATCGGCTTCGAGATCGCCACCCTTCATGGCCGCAACAGCCTCTTCGAGCATCGACTGATAAAGCTCGAAGCCGACCTCTCGGATATGTCCCGACTGCTCTTCACCCAAGAGATTGCCCGCACCACGAATGTCGAGATCGTGCGACGCCAGCGAGAAACCCGCGCCGAGCGTGTCGAGCGATTGCAGAACCTTGAGGCGCTTCTCCGCGCCTTCCGTCAGCTTCTGGCCCGGCGGCGTCGTGATGTAGGCATAGGCTCGCGTCTTTGAGCGCCCGACCCGCCCGCGAAGCTGATAGAGCTGCGCCAGCCCGAACATGTCGGCACGATGCACGATTAGCGTATTCGCATTCGGCACATCGAGCCCGGATTCGACGATCGCCGTCGACAATAGAATATCGTACTTGCCCTCGTAAAATGCCGTCATCACGTCTTCAAGTTCGGTCGGAGCCATCTGCCCTGTCGCGCGTGCGAAGGCGAGATCGGGCACGGCCTCGCGCAGGAATTCCGCGATATCGTCGAGATCCGAAATGCGCGGCGCCACATAATAGGTCTGCCCACCGCGAAAGCGTTCGCGCCTCAGAGCTTCCTTCAAAATCACCGGATCGAATGGCGAAATAAACGTGCGAACCGCGAGGCGATCGACCGGTGGCGTCGTGATGAGCGACAGCTCGCGCACACCCGTCAAGGCGAGTTGCAGCGTGCGCGGGATCGGCGTCGCGGACAGCGTCAGCACATGCACATCCTCGCGCATTTTTTTCAGGCGTTCCTTGTGATTGACGCCGAAGTGCTGCTCTTCGTCGATGATCAGCAGCCCGAGCCGCACGAACTCAATCGATTTGCCGAGCAGCGCATGCGTCCCCACGACGATATCGATAGCGCCCGACTTCAAACCCGCCTTTACTTCGGCAAGCTCTTTGGTGCCGACCATACGCGACGCCTGCGCGATTCTGACGGGCAACCCCTGAAACCGCTGACTGAACGTCCGGAAATGTTGCCGCGCCAGCAGCGTCGTCGGCACAACCACCGCCACCTGCAGCCCGTTCATCGCCGCAACGAAGGCTGCGCGAATGGCGACCTCCGTCTTCCCGAAGCCGACGTCGCCGCAGACGAGCCGGTCCATCGGCTTGCCCGACGCCAGATCGCCGAGCACCGCGTCGATGCTCGCCGCCTGGTCTTCCGTTTCCTCATAAGGGAAGCGCGCGACGAACTCATCATAAGCACCGGTCGGCGGAACGAGGACAGGCGCCTCGCGCATCGCACGCAACGCCGCAACCTTGATCAGCTCGTTCGCAATCTCGCGCAGCCGCTTCTTGAGCTTGGCCTTGCGCGTTTGCCAACCGACGCCGCCGAGGCGATCAAGCTGCGCGTCGCCCTCGTCCGAACCGTAGCGCGACAGAAGCTCGATGTTCTCGACCGGCAGGAATAGCTTATCGCCGCCGGCGTAATGCAATTCCAGGCAATCATGCGGTGCGCCGAGCGCGGTGATCGTCTGTAGTCCCGCGAAGCGTCCGATACCGTGATCGCTATGCACGACGAGATCGCCGACCGAGAGGCTCGTCGCTTCGGTCAGAACGTCGGCTGCTTTTTTCGCGCGGCGACGCTGGCGTACCAGCCGGTCGCCCAGAATGTCCTGCTCGGCGATGACGGCGAAGTCGGGTGTCTCGAAACCTTCCTCGATGCCGAACACCGCGAACGCCGTCTCGTTCGGACGCATTGCCTGAACGTCGGCGAAGCTCTCGACCTTCACCGTGTCTTTGAGCCCGTGATCTTCCAGCAGCGTGATCAGGCGCTCCCGTGCGCCGGTCGTCCAGCACGCGAGAATGACGCGGCGGTTTTCACCCTGAATACGACGGATATGCCCAACCGCCGCATCGAAGACGTTCGCATCCGAGTTCGCCCGCTCGGCTGCGAATGTGCGTCCGCGACGCCCGTGCATTTGATAGACATTCGTCGTGCCGGGATCGTCAAACGGCGTCAGGCGTGAAACCGACCGCGCTTCAAGCGCCGCCTTCCAGTCCTTGCCTGCAAGGAACATCTGATCCGGCGGCACGGGTTTGTACGGCGGCGCGCCAAAGCGCTGACCCTCGAGAGAGTCGACACGGGCTTCATAGTGCTCGCGGATCTGCTCGAAGCGCCGCTGAATGGCCTCATCCGCAAGATGATCGAAGCTAATACCAACGCCCGGCAGATAGTCGAATAGCGTTTCAAGGCTCGGATGGAACAGCGGCAGCCAATGCTCCTGGCCGACGTAGCGCCGCCCGTGGCTCACCGCTTCATAAAGCGGATCGTCACCCGTGTTGCCGCCGAACAGCGCGACGTAGCGCGTCCGGAACAACGCGGTCGCCGCTTCGCCGAATGCCACTTCACTCACCGGCATCAGCGAGAACTTCGGCACCGGCTTCAGCGAGCGCTGCGTCTCGGCATCGAAAGCCTTGATGGTTTCGAGTTGGTCCCCGAAGAAATCCAAACGGATCGGATAGCTCCGCCCCGGCGGATAGAGATCGACGATCCCGCCACGCTGCGCGTACTCGCCGGGCTCCATCACCGTGCTCGATCGGTCGTATCCGTAAGACTCGAGCCGCTTGATGAGATCGGCCGGATCGAGCCGCTGGCCCGGCGCAATCGTCTTCACGGCGCCGCGGATGAAACCTCGCGGTGGAAGACGCTGCAGAATGGCGTTGACCGTCGTCAGGACGAGCGTCGGCTTTTTCCGCCCGCCGACCGCGAGCCTACCGAGTGCCGTGATCCGCTTCGCAACGATTTCCGGATTGGGACTGGTGCGATCGTAGGGAACCGTGTCCCACGAAGGAAACGGAACGACCGCGATGTCCGGCGCAAAGAACGCGACCGCCGCCTGTAACTCGTCGAGCCGCCGGTCATCGCGCACCACATGCAGGTGAATGCCCGGCTGGTCGCCCGTACGCGCAGCCCTTGTGACATCCGCCAGGACCCGGCCGTCGAAGCCCTCGGGAACGCCGGAGATGATCGCCTGCGAATTTTGAACGTTCGTCGTCATCAACCCGTCTTAGCTCGCCTTGGCGCCAAGGCCATGAAAGGCGCGAATGTCATTCACGAGATCTTCGAACTCGATGCCGCTATACCCCTCACCCGAGAAAATCCACTGCTGAAGAGCGGGATCCGGAATGGTCATGAAACGCTCGAACCGGTCGATCTGCTCCAATGAATAAGCGTCAAGCCGCGCATCCGCATACCGACCGACGAGCACGTCCATTTCCTTCGTGCCGCGGTGGTGAGCACGGTAGGCCGCGCGCCGCCTGCGCGTATCGAGATCGTGGCTCATTTAAAGTCCGGGTTGCATAGCAATGGTATAAAGCTCCGTTGAAAGCTTGACGGAGTGCCGGCCGGCCGTCACGGTGCGCCATTCGCGAAGGGCTCCTATAGCGCCCGCCGCTTGGCTCGCCTAGCGCGCCCGGCGGTGCTTATTGCCGCGACCTCAAGGATGCGGCCGCGAAACCGCACAACCACGAGCTTTTTTCGACGATGCGTCCAGCCTTCCTGAACCCGCTCTTCGCATCGGCGCAGACCCTGGCCGGCATTGGTCCCCGCCTCTTGCTCCTCTTGAAAAAGTGCCTGGCCCTTCCACCCGGCGTCGCTGAACCCCGCGTGATCGACGTTCTGTGGCACATGCCGACTGGGGTCATCGACAGGCGAAGCCAGCCACAGCTCGCAGCGGCAATTCCCGGCACGATCGTTACGCTCGAACTCCGCGTGTTGAAGCACAAACCATCTCCGCGCGGAAACACCAAGGCACCGTACAAGGTGACGTGCGAGGACGACACCGGCCGCATCGACCTGGTGTTCTTCCACGCCGAGCACAAGTTCATCGAGAAGCAGCTTCCGGTCGGGGAGATCCGCTTCGTATCCGGCCGCATCGAGCGCTACGGCGATAACCTGCAGATGGCCCACCCCGATTATATTGTGTCTCCGGAAGCAAGAAACGAGATGCCCCTTCTGGAACCCGTCTATCCATTGACGGCGGGTCTCTCCGGAAAGATCGCTCTGAAGGCTGCCCGTCAGGCCATCGACCGCGTTCCCGAGTTTCCCGAATGGCAGGAAGCTCAGTGGCTGAAGGCACGCGGCTGGCCAGCCTTCAAGGATGCCGTGAACCGCGTGCATCAGCCAGCCG
>CAYYDL010000709.1:0-2187 GCA_964470545.1 uncultured Hyphomicrobium sp.
CGCTGACGATGATGCCAGCGCGCTCGCTTATGCCAAAACGGATCCGGACAGTCCTGATCGCGAGCATATGTCGCATCTGTTGAAGCGGTTGCGAACGGCGAAGCGGATGGATTGTTTCAAGCTCGATCGCGGCGCATCGGACGACTCGATCACGCTCGATAGTGCGCTCGACACGGTGGTGATTGCCGGCAGCGTCGACCGCGTGATCGATCAAATATTAGCCTTACACGAAACGACCGGCGGTTTCGGAACCCTCATTTACGCCGGGAAGAATTGGACCGATCCGGCACTCAGCCGCCGGTCGATGGAGTTGATGGCGGAGAGGGTCATGCCCGCTGTTAATGCAGCTGTGGCCGATTGAGCATGCGAGACGATCTAGCGATTGTCTGAAAACGCGTTCGCGCGGCTGCCGATCATTTTGCGCTAAAGGAACCGGACCTCGCTATGCGCGGATCAAGCATCGGACGCATGCGGTACTTGAGGGGGGCCGCGTGGGACAGATGCCGCGGGCATCGGCCGCGCCAAGGCTTGCATACTGTAAGATAACAGTGATATTTCACGTTGACAGAAAAAGTCGCGGGGAGAATAGTTCTTGGCGTGGTGCTCGCGGTGCGATTTGCCCCATGCGTTTTCAGCCGAATAACAGGAAATTCGAATGGTCGACACTGCCCCTATGATGAGGCTCGGCGCGTTTCTGATAAATGCAGGTCACCACGTCGCCGCATGGCGGCACAAAAGCGCGCATGAGGCGCCCGAACACAACCTTGCGAACTATATTGAGATGACACGCGAGTCCGAGCGCGGTCTTTTCGATATGATATTTTTGGCCGATAGCATTGCGTCCTGGGGGCCCTACCAAACTGAACTCCAGTCTCGGACGAGCGCAGCGACGAATTTCGAGCCGCTGACGCTTCTAGCAGCGCTCTCGATGGTGACCGAGAGAATCGGGCTGGTATCAACCTCGACGACGACCTTTGACGAACCCTATATCGTTGCGCGCAAATTCGCTTCGCTTGATCAGTTGAGCGGAGGACGCGCCGGTTGGAATCTGGTCACGTCGACAAACGAGCGCGAAGCCTACAATTTCGGCAGGACGGCTCATGTCGCTCATGCGGATCGCTATGACCGTGCGTCTGAATTTGCCGACATCGTGCTTGGTCTCTGGGACAGTTGGGACGACGATGCCTTTCTCCGCGAGCGAGCATCCGGCCGTTATTTTGATCCAAGCAAGATGCATTTCCTTGAACACAAGGGAAAGCATTTTTCGGTCAAGGGGCCGCTAAACGTTGCACGGTCGCCTCAAGGTAGGCCGATCATCGTACAGGCGGGATCTTCGGAAGTGGGTAAACAACTCGCCTCCCGGGTCGCGGATGTCGTTTTCACGGTGCAACAAAAGCTCGACCGCGCTGTAGAGTTCGCTGCTGACATTCGCCGGCGGGCGGGTGGCTTTGGGCGGCCGATAAGTCCGCTCGTGATGCCGGGCTTGGTGCCCGTGATTGGCCGCAATCAAGCCGATGCCCGGCAAAAGCTTGAGGAACTCGACGAACTCATTGTACCGGAAATGGGCGTGGCCCTCTTATCCGATATGGTTGGGATGGATCTTTTCGGTTTCCCGATTGACGGACCCTTGCCTGAAGTTCCCCTTACAAATTCCGGCCAAGGGCGCCAACAAGTCGCCGTGGATCTCGCACGCCGGGAAAGCCTCTCGATCCGCCAGCTCTATAAGCGGCTTGTCGCATTGCGTGCGCATCTCACGGTCGTCGGTACCGTTGATCAGATCGCCGATACCATGGAGGAGTGGTTCCGTGCCGGGGCCGTTGACGGCTTCAACATTATGCCGACATTGTTGCCGTTGGGGCTCACGGAATTCGTCGATGAAGTCGTTCCGGAACTGCAGCGACGGGGCCTGTTTCGTAAAGAATATGAAGCGCGGACGCTTCGTGAGAACCTTGGCTTGCCGATCCCGAAATCTCGCCATCAAGCCTAAGCAACCGTGCTTAACGCCTAGCCGTTTGATTGGACGGAATGACCAGGTCCAATCCGATCAGCTTCTGCATGACGATGACGAGGATCATCGATCCAAGAACCATCAGCGTTGATATGGCGAGAATAGCGGGTTCGAAATCGAATTGGAGGCTCTGGAAGATCTCCACGGGCAGGGTCACACGATCCGACCCGCCAGCGACG
>CAYYDL010000710.1:0-1977 GCA_964470545.1 uncultured Hyphomicrobium sp.
GACGGAAAAATCGGCCGGATCTTCGGCGACAGCGGCGTGAGCGCCACCTGCGCCGGAAGTCGGGGCATGGGCGACGGCGACGGTGGTACGACTTCCTGCGGTCACGCCGAAGCCCAGACGGCGCAGGATGCGCTCGATCTCGCCGGCGTCGATGTCCTGTCCGAGAATGCGTTTGACTTCAGAGCGATGTAACGAAAGCGTTGGGCGCTTGACTTCGCGGGCGATGGCGTCGATCTGCGCGCCGAGGGTGCCCCCGGCGGTGTCGAGGATGAACTTGGTGACGTGGTCGTTGGCAACGGCGGTGAAGCCCCAGTCGGCTCCGCGTTCGAAGCGGTGCGAAGCGTCGGTGTGCATGCCGAGACGGCGCGAGGTGCGGCGAATGGCCGAAGGATCGAACCATGCGGCTTCGATCAGCACGTTTTGGGTCTTGGCGGTGATCATCGTATCGAAGCCACCCATGACGCCGGCGATGCCGACGGCCTTTTTGGCATCGGCGATGACAAGGTCGTCTTTAGCGAGCTTGCGCTCGATGCCGTCGAGGGTCTTGATGATTTCGCCATCGTGGGCGCGGCGGACGATGATTTTGTTGCCTTCGAGCAGGTCGAGATCGAAGGCGTGGGTCGGGTGCCCATAGGCCCACATGACGTAGTTGGTGGCGTCGGCGGCATTCGAGATCGGACGCTGCTCGAGCAGGGTGAGGCGCTCGGCGACATCTTTCGGCGAATCTTTGATGGTCACGCCGGTGATGATGCGTCCGGTGAAGCGGGCACAGAGACTTGGTTCGGCGATCTCGACAGTGAAGCGCGTCGTGTTTTCCGGCTTGGGAAGATTGAGCGCCGCGGGCTTGAGATCGACGTCGTAAATGGCGGCGCAATCGCGCGCGACACCGTAGTGGTTCATGGCATCGACGCGGTTGGGCGTGATGTCGAGGTCGTAGATGGTTTGTCCACCCGCGGAGATGACGGCTTCGACCGAGAGGCCGGCGAGGGTGAGATCGTCGGCGAGCTTCTGGTCGTCGGCGGGGATGGAGACGAATTCACGGAGCCAATTAGGAAGAAATCTCATCTATTCTTACGTCCTACTGAGGCCAAAACCGGTCTTGAGTTCCATAGCTTATTGCCAAAATACAGGGCAAATCCTACCGCCCAGAAAAGAACAAGGAGTGTGTTGATGCCAGAAGCCCACAATCCGTGCGCTTCGATCATCTTCTTCATGTACGAGATCATTGGTGCTAACACGTTGCAGGAGTTCCAAACGGCTAACATACTGCATAAGAAACCTAGAGAGTACAGGATAATGCGTAGCAATCCGCGTTCGATCAGATGCTGCCGTAGAAGCCTTTTCTCAAGAGCGGTTCCTACCAGATACCAGAAAAGAAGAACCAGCAGCAACCTAACGGGACCGAATATGTGCAAGTGCCAGATCTTGACGATCGGACCATATCCGATTCCAAGACCAGGACCATTGATCAACCTGGCCATTACTGCGGCTGGTGGCCTCATGTCGGGTTGCATGTCGTAAAGCCAAGATGGGTTCGGTCTCGACGCTTGGTCGCCCGCAATGACGAGTAACACCGCTGTGATGCTGCACATAACCATCGGCAGCACCCACCGCCAGCGAACCTGCTCCGCGAATTTGCGAATTGTGCTCACATCAACAGAGACACCGCGGAACTCCGGCGAGTGCCGTCCCGATTCGGGACTCGGACATTACTTTGGGCACTGTGGCCCGGGACTTACGTCCCGGGTTATGTACTGTGAAACGTTGTGTCGCCCACCCGGCTCTTACGAGCCGGCCCTTCGACTTCGCTCAGGGCTGCGGTGCTGCACAGCCAAGAATGGCTGTGCTACACAAAAATCAAAAGCGGATCCCTCGGGCCTAAAGGCCCTCTGTGATGACAAACAAAAACATGGCGCTCTCATGCAGCGCTTAAGCGCTGCTCCACCCAAATCAGAAACAAAGTCAAAGGCCGCGGAC